>CALEJY010000134.1 GCA_937898445.1 uncultured Candidatus Melainabacteria bacterium
AAAAATCCGTGCCGCGGATATGTGCAAGTCCGCATGGCGGATATGGTTACGTCCGTGCCACGGATATGTACGTGTCCGCTATGCGGATGTGTTAATGTCCGTGCCACGGACTAAATTATTTTAATTTTTGAAAACGTTTATTAAATTTAGAATAGAAGAAACTTGTTCAACAGATAAAACTTCAAAGAAAGATATGGATTCTTTTTTTTCAATTAAAATGCTTCGTGAAAAATTCTTCAATCAAAATATCAATATTCTTTTTTAATGCAGATTTCAGTTCGGGGATGATTATATCGGTCTGTTTATTCTCTATATTTTCCGGTATTAAAAACTGGTAAGCGTCAGTTTCCAGAGCATTTGCAATTTTTATCATGGTTTTATCACTTGGCCAAAGGCGTTTTCCCTCAATGCTATTTATTGTCTGGTCAGAAAGCCCGGCTTTTTCTGCAAGTTCAAATTGAGAAAGATTTTTGGCTTTTCTGATTTTCTTTAGATTTGCTGAAAGCCTGTTTTTTAATTCATCCGAATCCATGTAAAAAGTATCACACTATTAAATCAAGAAATACACTTAGGAAAAATACAATTATTTTTAAATTAAAGTATTGTAAATACGTAAAATAAGATTTATACTAATTGAAAATATATTATTACGTATTTTTACTACGTATTGGAGATTTTGTTTTGAAAAAACACGCCATTCTTTGCGGCTCCGCACCGGACGGATTCACGCAGAAAAAAATAAACGAAATGCACGATTTTTTAACAAGTGAAGCCGGCGGCTCTTGGGCGGAAAAAGAAATAACGATTTTCCCGAACGGCGTGAGCGAGGCGATGCTTTCTTTTGTGCTTGAACGGCTAAGAGCGGACAAAACTGAACAAATTCTTCTATATATATGCACTTTGTCGCCGGTTTCAGAGAGCGAAAAATCCGTGTGGCTTGGCGGCGAGGAAGTGCGGAAAAGCGTGATTGAGGATTTCTTTGCGGATGGGTGCGGTCAGGAGATTTATGACTCGTGCAGGGAAATGGTGAGAGAGGATATGCCGGAGGCAGTTTTAGGCTGATTTATTTATGGGCAATCAGACAGAGTTATTCTATCAAAAATCTATAAAGAAAAACACAATTTTTAATTTTTTTCTTACGTTTGCAAGTGTTTTGTTTCCTTTTATTACAACTCCTTATATCTCACGTGTATTAAATATTGAGGATATTGGTATTATAAACCAAGGTTCTGTTTTTTCTACACTCTTTATAAATCTAATTTCACTTGGTGTTACAGGTTATGGGGCAAGGGAAATTGCCCGTGTAAGAAATGATATTGAAAAACTTAACAAGGTTTTCTTTTCTGTACTCTCTCTGCATATTTTTGCATTTATTCTTGGTTCTTTTTTTTACTTTGGTTACTCTGCCGTTTTTATAACAGAAATAAAATTAAAGCAAGTCTATTTTATTTATTATTTTCTTCTTGCCATAAATCCTTTTATGATTGAATGGTTTTATACAGGTCTTGAGGAATTTAAGTATATTGCACTCCGAAGCATAGCAATCAAAACTCTAATGTTCATTTTACTTTTTGTTTTTGTTCGTAATGAAGGTAATTTCCTTCAATATGCAGTTCTTCTAGTTTCTGCCCAAGGCTTTAATGGAATTTTTAATATTATTCATGTAAGGAAATATATTAGCTTCAGATTTTTCAAATTAGATTTAAGGACAGTTCTGTCTGGCTCAAAATATTTTTACCTTCAAACACTTGTTGCAATTTGTTACCAGAATTTAAATCAACTCGTATTAGGAAACAGCGACAAGGTTCAGTTGGCACTGTATGTTCGAGCAACAACATTGATAGCCGTTATTTCATCATGTGTTAATCCTATAATGAACGCAGTAAAGCCCCGTCTTGAAAATATTATTGCATTGGATAAAGTAAAATATAATTTCTACATAAAAAAATGTTTTGACACTGTAATGTTTCTTTTGTTTCCTCTTTGTTTTGGTATGGCGGCATTGTCTAAAAACATTATGTTCATTTTTGGTGGCGAGCAGTTTGTTATAGGGTCAGATGTTCTAAAAATTGTGGCTTTTTCAGCATTGATTTCAAATCTGAGTGTTTTTTTTAATAACATAATAAGTACTCCCGCAGGATTTGAAAGAAACACATTGTTTGGAAATATATCTGTCGCTTTCTTCTCCCTTATATTGAATCCATTATTGATAGTGAAAATCGGAGCTTTAGGGGCGGCAATAGCAATGCTCGTCTCAGAAACTTCAGGACTTGTTGTTCAGATAATTTTTATAAAGCGACAGAAACTTTTCTTAAGTTTTATTACATGGAAAACTCTAAAATATTTTGTCTCCTCATGTGCAATGTATTTTGCAGTTTACGTATTGGCCACATTCATAGAGCCGGCTTTTATTTCAATTCTTGTATGTATTTTTAGTGGTGCAGTTATCTATCTATTCATTTATTTAATCTGTGTTTTTCTGGTCAAAGACAAAAATGATTTTGTGCTAGATTTCTTAAAAAAATGTGCAGTGAGGGGTAGAAAATGAAAAAACTTTTATGCTTGCTTCCATGGACAGAATTTTGTGATGTTCATTTGGTAAAAGATGTTGGATTGTTTCCTGAATATTTTGAAAGCGAATATAAGATTCCTGTTGATTTTGTGTTTTTAGACAATAGAAAGACTGGAACAAAATTGAATGAATGGCATGGAATGAATCTTATAAAACTTCCATCAGCAGAAAATTATATTCAGGCACCATCTGTTAAAAAAAATCCTATAAAGTTTTTTAAATTCATAGAAATTTTTACAAATTTTCTAAGAAAAAATAAAGATTCCTATTCACATATAATGATGTTTCATGTTTCCTCAACAACTCTTTATCTTGTGAGATTTATAAAAAAATTGAATAAAAGCATAAAGATATATGTAAAGGCAGATGCCTCTAAGTTTTCAAAAAGACAATGGTTTTATTTAAAGCAGATTTTAAAGAAAACGGACTCTCTTTCTGTTGAAAATGAATATTTGTTAGGAGAGATAAATGAAAAACTTCCTAAATATTCAGAAAAAGTCGCATACATTGCTAATGGTTTTGATAATACATATTTTTCAACAAAACTTCTTTCAGTTCCAAAAGAAAACCTTATAATTCAGACGGCAAGATTTGGAACTGCCCCAAAAAATACACAGATGCTTTTAAAAATTCTTTCAAGAGTTAATTTAAAAGATTGGAATGTGATTCTCGCAGGAACTATAGAAAAAAATTTTAGTTCTTATATTGAAAGTTTTTTCAGAGAATATCCAGCTCTGAAAGATAAAATCCATTTTATAGGAAATATTTCGGACCGAAACGAGTTGTATAGGCTATATGCACGGGCAAAGGTTTTTATTCTAACCAGCAGGTTTGAAAGTTTTTGTATTTCGCTTGTGGAAGCCGCTTATTTTGGAGATTATATTGTTTCCACGGATGTTGGAATTGCCTCCACGATAAAAAATAGCTTTTGGGGTTTTGTTGCAAATGGAAATCCAATGGAACAAAAGAATGATGGGCAGATAGAACTTCAAATGAAAAATGAAATTCAAAGAGTTATAGATAGCCCCGAATATTGCATAGTTGATAAAACAGCGCAAGATAAAATCCGCAGAGATTTTTCTATGTCAAATATTGTAAAGAATAAGATTTTCAAAGGATTTTTTTTAGAGGGACAAATAATATGAAAATTCTGTTTATTTTACCAGGAATAATGACAAAACCTGTGGGTGGCGCAAAGGTTGTTTATGAGTATGCAAATAGGTTTGCTTCTGAAAAAAATGAAGTTACTATACTTTATTTATATCCAAAAAAAATAAAAGGGATTCCATTAGTTATCATAAAATTACTAAATCTACATAAACCAAGATGGTTTAAATTAAAAAATGTAATTCTTTTATGTGAAAAAAAAATATCTGAAAAAACTGTTGAAAAATATGAAAAAGTAATCTGCACTTCAGTAGAAACTGCATACGAATTGAATGCTATTAGAGCTATTCCTGTATCAAGAAAATATTATTTTATACAAGATTTTGAAGCATGGGGAAATAATTCCGAAGATTATGTTTTCAATTCATATAAATTTCCAATGAAAAAGATTGTTATTGCAAATTGGTTGGAAAAATATGTAGAAAAAGCAGGAGAAACGGCGATTGTGATTCCTAATGGATTTGATTTCAAGTATTTTGAATTAAATAAACCTATAGAAAATAGAGACCAATTTGAAATTGCAATGTTATGGCATTTGGATGATAGAAAGAGGGCTCTAGATGCAATAGAAGCGTTAAAAATAGTTAAAAGCAAAATTCCGCAACTCCATGTAACAATGTTCGGGGTTTTTGATAAACCAAAACTTCCTGTCTGGTTTGATTATTGTTGTACCCCCCCCCGAGAAAAACATAATGAAATCTATAATAATGCAAGCATTTTTGTTGCAGCTTCAAGCCGCGAAGGGTTTGGTCTTACTGTTGGAGAAGCAATGATTTGCGGTTGTGCTGTAGCTTGCACTGATAATGGAGGTTTTTCAATGATGGTAAAAAATAATGAAACTGGATTGACTTCTCCTGTTTATGACGTAAAAAAACTTGCTGAAAATATTTTACAGTTAATAAAAAATGATGCACTACGTATAAGACTCGCAAAAAATGGAAATGAATTTATTCAAAAATTCACTTGGGAAAATGCATTTAAAAATTTTTACAGTGTTCTGCAATAGAGTTTTTTATTTAGGAGCTAACAAATGATAATAACCCAGACCCCATTCCGGATGTCGTTCTTTGGCGGAGGAACTGACTTCGCTGGTTTTTATAATG
>CALEJY010000135.1 GCA_937898445.1 uncultured Candidatus Melainabacteria bacterium
AATAGCGCATAATAATTATGTTATGGATAAAAAGAATGTATTAAAACAAATCGGAAAAAATATCCAAAAAGTTCGAATTGAAAAGGGTTATACGCAAGAAACTTTTTCTGAATTAATGGGTGTTTCGTGGAGTTATATTGCAAAAATTGAATCCGGCATATTGAATTTATCTATAGGAAAAATTTTTGAATTGTCAAAATATTTGGATGTTGATATTAACCAATTACTTGAAATTCATATAAATTAAACTTTTTTATGCTAAAATACAAGTATGGAATTTGTAGAAAAAACATTAGATTCAAAACTTATTTTTGATGGCAGGGTTGTAAAATTATACAAGGATAGCGTTGAATTGCCGACCGGTCAAACATCTTTTCGTGAGGTTATCAAACATTCCGGAGGGGTCGTGATTTTGGCATACAAAGAAGATAAAATTCTTCTTGTAAAACAGTTTAGATATCCTATGAAAGAGGTTCTTTATGAACTTCCGGCAGGAAAACTTGAATATGGCGAAGAGCCGTTTGAAGCAGCCAAAAGAGAATTGGAAGAAGAAACAGGATATTGCGCAAAAAACTGGACTGATTTGGGTTTTGTATATACATCTCCGGGTTATAGTGATGAAAAGTTATACTTGTATAAAGCCGAAGATTTGGAATTCACATACCGTCATCCTGATGAGGGCGAAATTCTTGAACCGTTAGAGATTAATGCAAAAGAAGTTTTAAATATGATTAGTGATGGCAGAATACGTGATGCCAAAACGCTTTGCGCAATTATGAGAGCAGAAATTAAAGGATAATTATAATGGCAGGTAAAATTAAACTGGTTGCGACAGACATAGACGGAACAATTGTAAAATGGGATACAAGCGTTTCTGAAAATGTGAAAAATTGCATTAAAAACTTGCAAAATAACGGAGTTAAAGTTGTTCTTGTAACGGGCAGAATGCACTGTGCTACAGAACATTTGAGAAGCGAATTAGGTTTAAATTCTCCGGTTGTATCTTATCAAGGCGGATTAATCAAAGATAATTCCGGCAAAACACTTTATCAGGAAAATTTGGATAGCAAATGCGCAAAAGAGATTATTGAATGGGCGCATGCTGACAATATCCATCTTAACCTTTATATTGACGACAAATTGTATGTTGAAAAAGATGATGATTGCGTAAAAAAATACACTGATGGCAAATTTGTGTCATATACTGTTTGTCCGTTTGATACTTTAAAAATCGAAAACGTAAACAAAATCCTTGCAATAGATTATGGTAATGCCGAACGTGTTACTGGATGGGTAAAAGAATTACAGGCAAAATATCCGAACTTGTATATTGTTAAATCAACTCCGTTTTTCTGTGAAATCGGAAGTTCTATGGCGAAAAAATCTCTTGGCGTTAAATTTTTGGCAAAATATTGGGGATTAAGTAAAGACGAAATTTTGACAATTGGCGATCAAAATAATGATATTGAACTTTTAAAAGCCGGTGGTGTAAAAGTTGCGATGGGGAATGCGACACCGGAATTAAAAGAATGTGCGACGTATATTACTGATACTGTAGAAAATGACGGTTTTGTAAAAGCGATTGAAAAATTCTGCACACTTCCTGTTTAAATCAGTTTATATTATTCTTCCTTTGTGTAAGAGGTACTAAACAGGTTTTAAATATTGCTTTTTCATGTTCTCAATGGTTTGACTTCTAAAAAAAAATTCTTAAATAAAAACTGTAGATTTCATACGAAAGTATGACGTAAGTTAGCAGGTTTTAGTATATAGTTATACATACCAGAGGGTAGATTTGTGTTAAACGGTATATTTCAACGACCATATTTGAATAAAGATGCACGTAATCTTGTCAAAAGGAAACAAGGCGACGAGCAAAACACGTCTTCTGCACAAAGAGAGGAGCAAGCAGACCAGAACGCCAAAAGTAAAGGTTTGCAATATATTGAACGCAAAACTCCGACTTATACTCCTGCATACCAACAACAAAATAATGATGGGGAACAAGTTGATTGGCGACAAATGCGTTCTCAAATTCAGGCGCAAGCAAGATATAACACATCTCCACAAGCTACTCAAACACAAGAAACTGCACAATCTGCCGAAGTTATGCCAACTAAAACTCTTTCCGGCAGAAGCACAGTAATTAATATTGCGCAAATTTTAAAAGATTTTAGAAATACTGCTGCTGCAATCGGCACTCCTGAAGATTTGAAAGAGGAAGTTAACGGCTATCTTTCTTTAGTTGAAGCACAAGTTAAAAAAGATAATCCAAATACAAAGCTTGTTAAATCAAACTTGAAAAATGCCTCATCAATTCTTGATACATATATTTCTCAAACTTTGAATAAGGATTCAAAAGTTGTAGAAAACTGGGTTGATGCGTTATTCTTGCAACAAGTTGATTTCAAATACAACGAAGGTGATATTAATCCGCAATTTTTGGTTAAATTTCCAGAAGGTAGCACTCAAGAAGAAACAAAAACAGAAGAAAAATCAGTTGTTGAAGATACTGTTAAAGAGCCTGTAGATAAAGAAATTGAAACTGATGCAAAAGTTGTTTCATTAATTCCGCAAGACAAAGAATTGAAATCATTGTTTATTCAGTCTAAAAAATTGGCTTATGCAAATGAACCAGAAAAAGCAATTGCGACATTCCAAAAAGCTTTGAAAAGAGCTGATGAAGTAGGTGATAATGAAACCAAATCAAAAGTTTACTATGAAGTTGGCAAGATTTATGATGATCACGACTATTATTCACAAGCATTAACAAGTTATAATAATTCGCTTAACACAAACGATAAAAACGTAAAAACCAAAGCGCATTATGCAATGGCGCAGATTTATGATGATGTAAATCAAATTCAACCTGCAATGGATCATTATTTTAATTCTATTTCCTTTGCCGGCGAAACAGAAAATTTGACAGCACAGACAACATCATTAACAAAAATGGGAAATATTTTAACAGATATGTATGATGATGAGGCAATGAATTACATTTCTATTGCTGATGATTTGGTTGCACAGACAGATAATTCCAAGTTAAAGGGATTTGTGTCATCAAGTATGGGTGATGCGTTTGAAAGATTTGGTTTTTCTCAAGATGCTTTAAAATCTTATTCAAAGGCGGTAAAACATTACACAGAAGCGGATTCTCCACTAAAAACAGCACAAAATTACACCAAAGCTGCTGATATAATGGTTGAGCATAGTAATGTTGCAAAAGCAAAGGGATTGTTGGCAAAAGCGCAAAATTACGCAAGACAAACAGATGACGTAAATTTGATGAACGAAATCAACGACAAACTAAGCAACCTTGAATTGTTGGGATAGTTTATATTATAATCATGAATAAAGGCGATTTAATAATAGGTAGTTCAACAACTGGTATAATGAAAATGGCGGCATGATATGTTAATGTATTTTAATCAAAATTTAGCTTTAGATTATCACTCAAATTCTCAAAAAATTCGGGTAATGAGTGAAAATTGGGTTGTTGACAATATATATTGCGTTAGATGTGGTAATAAATTAAAACATTTTGAAAATAACAAACCTGTTGGGGATATGTATTGCAATTCTTGTAAGGAAGAATTTGAACTAAAAAGTAACAAAGCTAAAATGGGAAAAATTATTGTAGATGGTGCTTATTCTACAATGATAGAAAAAATTGAAAATGATGATATTCCAAATTTATTCTATCTTAATTATTCTGTAAATGACTTTAAAGTAAATAATCTTCTAATAATTCCTAAACATTTTTTTACAAAAGATATTATTATAAAAAGACCACCTTTAGCAAAAACTGCACGTAGAGCAGGTTGGGTTGGGTGTAATATTAACGTATCTTTAATTCCAGAAAGTGGTAGATTGTATTTAATAAAAAATGGAGTAGAAGAAAAAAAAGAAAAAGTAATTAATGATTTTAATAAAATGAGATTTCTGAGAAAGTCAAGAGGCGAAATGCGGGGTTGGTTGTTAGATATATTAAAATGCATTGAATTATTAAATAAGCGAACCTTTTCTTTAAATGAAATATATTCATTTGAAAAATTTTTAGGGTTAAAACACCCAAATAATAAAAATATTCAAGCAAAAATTAGGCAACAATTGCAAATTTTGAGAGATTATGGATATTTAGAGTTTATAAATAGAGGAGAATATAAACTTATATAAATTATATTCTTTATACAATTATAGATTTACACAAAATATCAGAAATTTTAGTGAGGGGAATTATTAATGAATAAAGAAGGAATAGATGGTGGAAATACTACAACGGGTCTTGTTTTTGAAACAAAAACAGATTTAAAAACGTTACTGAATGGAATAAAGAATTATAGAGTAGATAAAGATAACAATATTTTTTATAAAGAAAAACTTGTTGGAATGATTTTTGTAAAAAATGGATTATATAAATTTTTAGAAAAAAATAATGTAAATTGGCACGATTATCTATCTAAAAAATTATTACCTGATGATTCAATATATGTTATTTTAAATAATACTTTTTATGTTATAGAGTGTAAATATCAACAAGTTGCAGGTTCTGTTGATGAAGATTTGCAAATGTGTGATTTTAAAAAGAAACAATATAAAAGGTTGCTTGCTCCTCTCAATTTTGAAGTTGAATATATTTATATATTAAATGATTGGTTTAAAAAGCCAGAATATAGGGATGTTTTAGCTTATATTCATAGCGTTGGTTGTGATTATTATTTTAATTATATCCCATTGCAAAGATTGGGATTGCCAATAGAAAATTAAAATATTTATATAATTTTTTACAAACAAAAATCGGACTGAGAATATCCAGTCCGATTTTTAGTTTTGGGTTATATCAACCTATAGAGGTTTTACAGAGTTTTTGTAGATTTCTTTTACTACTTCTCTGCTGTTTCCTGAAGGTCCGATATCAATCAATCCTGACAAAGATGGTGTTGTGAATACCAAGTCTGTTAATTTATCAACATCAGCATCTGTAAAGCCTTCATCTGTCAATTTTTCTTTTACATCAACTGAATACAACCAGTCTTGAACTTCTTTAGCTGCTTTGTCTGCATCTGAGGCATCAGGTTTCAATCCAGGTGCGATAGGTTCTAAGATATCAGCCAATACGTTTGGTCTGTCTTTGTAAATTGTTTTGATTACGGCAGGAAGTAGAATTGCCAAACCTAAACCATGTGACAAATCAGGTTTTACAGCACTCAATGGGTGTTCAAGTGCGTGTGTATAATGTAACAAGCCGTTATCAAAGCTTACGCCACCCATCATAGCTGCGTATGCTAAGAAGTAACGAGCTTCCAAATCATCAGGATTTGCAATTGCTTTTGGTAAATATTTTGCAACCAATTCAATAACTTGTTTTGCAAGAGTAATTGAATAAGGTGATGCAACTGTTGAAGTTGCTGCTTCAACAACGTGGTTAACTGCATCAATTGAAACATATCTTGTTTGTTTTGGTGACAATTTTGTCATTAATTGAGGGTCATCAATTGCAAACATTGGATAAATGCAATCATAAGCAATTGCAGGCTTAAAGTTCTTTTCTAAGTTAGTTACAACTGCAAATCTGTTTGTTTCTGTACCTGTTCCGTGCGTAAGGTTGATTGAAACAATTGGAGCAGCTTTTTCAGGTGTAAATCTAAATTCATAAATATCATCTGCGCATTTTTCAGGGTATTCAAGTAGAATTGCAACTGATTTGCCTGCATCTGTAGGAGAACCTCCTCCGATAGAAATAACTGCTTTTGCGCCGAAATCTCTAGCTAATTTAGCTGCATCATCAACGTGATGAGTATTAGGGTTTGGAGTTACTTCTGCAAAATTTACGTATCCAATTCCATTATCGTTCAAAGCTTTTTCTACATAATCCCAAGCACCTGTTGCTTTGTAAGCATGCTTACCTGACATTACGATTACTTTATCAATTCCTTTGTCTTTTAATGTTTTAGCAATATCTGCAATTTTTTTGATTGCGCCAACACCAAAATAAACAGTAGTTCTTGTGCGAATTTCTTTAACTTCGTTAATGTTAATATCCTTTTCCCACATACTAAACTCTCCTTTCAAATACCATTTGCTGTATCTACTACGACTTATATTATAAAAAATGTAACCAATAATTGCAACAATAATTTATTAAGATTTTGTTATTTTTTAGTACAAAATCTACTAAATATCGTCATCTTCTCCACCTTTTTTAACCATAGCTTTCCAAGTTTCTTGAAGGTTAAAAAGTGTTCCGGTTTTGTTAAACCATCTTAAAACATATCGCTCATCAGGACCTAAACTGCCGTTTATTTTTTGCCCTGATTGAATGTCAAATTCTGCAGAAGACATTGAAAGATCTACAATAACATGCGGTGTGCGATTTTTTCGTGGAAACATCAATAATTTCAAATTGTTATATCTTTCCATACGAATATTTACACTGTTATGCGCATCGGATTGTAAGTCAATAATAAGTTGTTTTAAATCACTTGCTAGTTCGTTCAATGTTTTGGGCATGTCTGTTCTTCCTTATATTTGCTTCAAATGCTCTTAATTTTCTAACACCACCACCAGTTACTATTTCAGCAGCTTCTTTCATTTCTTCTTTTGAAATTTCCAGATTTTCTTCGGTTTTCTTTTCATTTTGAACTTGTTGATTAAGAACTTCTGTAGAATTAGTCAAGTAAACCCAGTGTTTTTTTAGTTCTCCGTTGATATTTGGTCTGCTTGCCCATTTTACGATAAATCTTTCGTCAGATCCCATGCTTCCATCGATTTTTTCTAACGGGTCAATCTGATAACATGCAGCAGAAATATTTACAGAAACCCAAAAGTGTGGAATGGATGACTTTTTAGGATCCATATAAACTTTTAAATTGTTATACTTATACTCAACTTTTCCGTGAGTATTGTAAGAATCTGATTGTGCGTTTATGAGAAAATCTCTCAAACTGTTTTCAAAAACCCGAATTGATTCAGCCATTTTTCATCCTTTTTAATTATTTAAGCTGTGAATTGGTGCAGGAATTCTTCCTCCACGACGAACAAATCCAGCCGACGACAATTTATTTACTGACATTATAGGAGCTTTGCCTAATAAACCGCCATATATAACTTCATCTCCTATATTCTTTCCCACAACTGGGATAATTCTAACCGCAGTTGTCTTTTTGTTAATCATTCCGATAGCCATTTCATCGGCAATAATACCTGCAATTGTTTCAACAGGCGTATCTCCCGGAATTGCAATCATATCTAAGCCAACGGAACAAACTGATGTCATAGCTTCTAATTTGTCAAAAGTCAAATATCCGTTTGATGCAGCTTCAATCATGCCCGCATCTTCTGAAACAGGAATAAATGCACCTGACAACCCTCCAACATGAGAGCTTGCCATAATGCCACCTTTTTTTACTGCATCATTTAGCATTGCAAGTGCAGCGGTTGTTCCGTGCGCACCGGCATGTTCCAAACCCATTGCCTGAAAAATTCCGGCAACACTGTCTCCGATTGCAGGTGTTGGAGCTAATGACAAATCAATTACTCCAAAAGGGACACCTAAGCGTTTTGCAAGCTTTCTACCTACAAGTTCGCCTGTTGATGTGATTTTATAAGCTATTTGCTTGATTTTATTTGCTAAAGCACTCAAATCTTCATCTTTACCTAAAGCATCTACTGCTGCTCTTACAACACCAGGTCCTGAAACTCCGACATTCAATGCACATTCCGGTTCGCCAACTCCACAAAATGCACCGGCCATAAATGGATTATCACCAGGAGTGTTGCAGAATACTACTAATTTTGCAGCACCAATTCCGTCTTGTTCTTTTGTTAATTCTGCGGATTTTTTAACAATTTCAGCCATTTTTAAAACAGCATCCATATTAATTCCGGCTTTTGATGATGCAACGTTAATTGAAGAACATAACCTTTCGGTTTGTGCTAAAGCTTCTGGAATGCTTTCGATTAACAATTTGTCGCCTTTAGTCATGCCTTTTTCTACCAATGCTGAATATCCGCCGACAAAGTTAACACCAACATCTTTTGCCGCTCTATCAAGAGTTTTGGCAATTTTTACATAATCAGGATTTTTGCAAGATTCGCCGACAATAGAAATCGGTGTAACAGAAATTCTTTTATTTACAATCGGAATAGAATAGTCGTTTTCAAACTCGTTTGCGTATTCAACCAAATTCCCTGCATATTTTGTAATTTTGTTATAAATGTTTTCGCAAACAACGTCAATATCGCTATCTGCGCAATCTCTCAAACTTATCGCCATAGTAACCGTACGAATATCAAGGTTATATAGCTTAATCATATTAATCGTTTCAAGTATTAAATCTTCATTTAGCATTTAATGTTTGTACTCCGTGAAATATAACTTCTGTTACATCTAGTTTTTTAACTTTCAAACGCATTTCTACACGTCTGCTTTTGTTGTAATCTTCTTTTCCGCTAACCAAAATCGGGTCTGAATAGCTTTTGCCCTCTACAACAAGCATTTTTCTTAATTTTGGACTATATTGCTTGTTATATCCTGTTTTGAACATATAATTTGCAACTGCATTAGCACGAGCAATACTCAATTCCATATTTTTCATATATTCAATATCAGGATTATTAATTCCTGCAAAAGTGTGACTGTCTGTGTGGCCTTGAATGATAATGTTTTCGATTTCATCTACCAATTCTTTTTTAGAAAAAATTGTGTTGATATAAATTGGAACAAGTTTGTCTAAATAAGCTTTCCCTTTTGGAGAAAGGTTGTAACTTCCCAATTCAAAAAGCTCCATATCAGAGATTTTTACATCTCCGCTCATTTCATCAACCTGAGCATCAATATTAGCTTTTTTCAAATTTTCGATTAACTCTTTATTAACCTCAATCTGTTGTTTTTTCTGTTCAAGAGATTGTTGAGTAAAACCGGTCATTGCAAGAACAAACAACGTCATAAAGATAATTGCCAAACCTAACAAAAGGTCAGCCATTGTTGTCCAGAAAATATTGTTATCACTCTCTGCTGCCGGTGCTTTTCTTGCTTTTAAGCCCATATCTTCCTCCAAACGTTAGAACAAGTCATCAACGTCATCTCCCTTACCTTTTTTAGCAACTTCTTTCATGCTCTTATTCACTTCATTCAACCCAAAGATAAGGTTTTCAAGATATGGAACAAGGTTACTAGCGATACCTGAATCTAATGCAGCTTTGAACTGTTGTGGCATAGCAGTAATCAAGTTTGAAACAGAGTTGTTTTGAATTTTTGTTTCTTTCAAAAGCTCAAGCAAGAACTTTTCAGAAGAAATATTATCAAACAGTTTTCCCATCAAATCTTCGCATTTTGAAAGCGGAATTTTGCATAATTGTTGGAAAGTAATTCTTTCAAACATCAAGAATAACAATGAAGAACCTACCGCAATAACTGATACCAAAGCGGCAGTCTGCATTGATGACATCAAACCTGCAACTGATGCTATAGTTTTTTCTTGTGATGAAAAGTCAATCTTACCGAATGCAATTGCGATGTTTAAGAACGTAAACAACGGACCAAAACCGGTTAATACAGTTGGAACTGTTTGCAAGAATTTGTTATTAAATTTTGATGTAACCAATGTTTCTTCGTTAAAGAAATACAACGGATCAACTGTTGTTTGAATATTTTGAACGGTTGAAGAAACTTCTTTGTAAGTCAAATCGTTATTTCTACCCTTCAAGGCAATTGATTCAGAAAAAACAAGAGTGTTTTTAAATTCTAACCACGCACCTGATACATAAGGGTTTGCGCTCATCCACTCATCAATTTCTTTAAATCGAAAATTCAAATCTGTTTTTCTGAAGTTTGAAATAAAAGCCAAAAATATTTTTAAATTTTTATTTACATAAACATAATTCTTTGCACAATAGATAATTGAGAACAAGAACGTAAAAAGTACAATTAGGATAGGAATATCTGTAAATATATGTAATAAGCTCATTAATCTCTCCGTTTCTTAATGAAAATTATATCATAACAAACGGATTTGGGCAAGCATATCGCACATTTTACAAGTAAAAATACCCTATTATATGTATTTTGAGAATATTAAAATGCGTCTGTTTTGATTGGGTTTTTGAATTTTGTAATATTGCCTTGAAATAAAAGTTTAACCGTTCCGACAGAACCGTTTCTGTGTTTTGCAATAATAATTTCGGATTCACCCTTAGATTGTGCCTTAGCTGCGATTTCTTCTTCGCCATCTTCGGCTTTGCGATAATATTCATCACGATAAATAAACATTACAATGTCGGCATCCTGTTCGATTGAACCTGATTCTCTCAAGTCTGAAAGCATTGGGCGTTTATCTGTTCTTGATTCTACCGCACGAGATAACTGTGAAAGCGCAATTACCGGAACATCAAGTTCTTTTGCAAGAATTTTCAAACCTCTGGAAATCGCAGAAATCTGTTGCATACGATCTTCTTTTCCTGAACTTTCCATCAATTGCAAATAGTCGATTAGGATTAAACCTAAATCCTTTTCTTGCATTTTTAATCTACGACATTTCGCTCTGATATCGGTCAATGTACAACCTGATGTATCATCAATATAAATCGGAGCTTGCGCAAAAGAGTTCATTGCTGTTGCCAATTTTTCCCAGTCTTTGCTCTGCATATTACCGGTCTTAACCCTTTGTGAATCAATTTCTGCCTCAGAACAAAGCATACGTTGCATCAACTGGTCTTTTGACATTTCAAGAGAGAATATCGCAACAGGAACTTTTGCTTTCAGTGCGACATTTTGCGCAATGTTTAATGCAAAAGCTGTTTTACCCATCGCAGGGCGGGCTGCAAGGATAATTAAGTCAGATTTTTGCAAACCATTTAAAATCGCATCCAATTCGTAGAAATCCGTTGGTACACCTGTCAATTCATCTTTGTGTTCGTAACGGTATTCAATCTTTTCATAAGTGTTTAAAACCAAATCTTTTACGTGTACCAAATCCGAAGTCGCTTTTTTGGAAGCTATGTCAAATATAAGTTTTTCGGCATAATCCAGTGATTGATCAATCGGATTTACATCGTATCCAAAAGATACTATTTCAGAACCTGCGTTGATTAAGGCTCTTTTAATTGCTTTTTCTTGAACAATTTTGGCGTAATATTCGATATTGGAAGTTGTGATTGTTTTGTAGCATAAATCGTTTACAAATGCACGACCACCAATTGTTTCCAACTTTTGATTGTAGCTCAAAACGTCAGAAACTGATACGATATCAATTCTTTCATTCGTGTTGAACAATTGCAACATGGCATCATAAATATGTCTGTGCGCCGGTTTATAAAAACTCTCCGGTTTCAAAATTTCTACAACTTTTGTAATCACGTTCGGATTAACTAAAATCGCACCAAGTACCGCTTCTTCCGCCTCTATGTTTTGCGGAAGCATTCCTAAATTGTTTTCTTTTTCTTTTACTGCCATGCTTGTTCTCCTAAAAACATGATACACAAAAAATAAATTTGCATGCTAATTATTGACAAAATCGTTTCATTATTCAAAACTTAAATTATGAAAAAATCAATTATGAACTTAAAAGCTTTTATTTTGAGCTTAAAATCAAAAACACCCGAAAAAATTTCTAAAATCTTGTTAAGAGAAGCATTACAAATATCTTCTGCAGAATCTTGCACAGGAGGCTTAATCAGTTCGAGATTAACTGATGTTTCAGGAAGTTCTGCGTATGTAAAAATGAATTTTGTAACTTATTCAAACGAGGCAAAACATAAAATTTTGAATGTTTCACAAGAAACTCTTGAGACTTACGGTGCAGTGAGTGAACAGTGCGCAAGAGAGATGGCACAAGGACTTTTGCAACTGACAAAAAGCGATATCGTAATTTGTACAACTGGAGTTGCTGGTCCTACCGGAAGTGAAAGAAAACCGGTTGGCTTGATGTATGCAGCTTGCGGATATAACGACAAAATCACAGTGAAAGAATTTAATTTGAATAAAAATTATTCACGAAAAAATATGAAATTTATGTTCTCGGAAGAAGCCCTAAAATTTGTCTTAGAAACAATACAGGACAAATAAGATTTCAAAATAGTCCAATTGGATACTTATAAATTACCCTACAGGATATCTATAAGGTACAAGCATTATTTCCAAAAAACTGTAAAATGGAGATATGTATAATGAGCAGGATATTTTAAAACAGTTTGGCAGAAACGTTAAAGCAGAAAGGGTTCGAAAAGGATACTCACAAGAAGCTCTTGCGGAAAAAATCGGAGTTAATCGAGAATATATCAGCCGAATTGAACGAGGTATGCAAAATATGTCACTTGCCAGAATTACAATTCTTGCCAATTTTTTGGAAACAGATATAAATAACCTATTGAGGTTTTAAAACTATTTCATAATGATTTCTGCCATAACTTCTGGGAATTGGTTCATTAAAATATCTGCAAATTTTTCCGTATCAATCTGTGTAATTACAATTGACAACAAATCATTTGGCAATTCTGTAATCATATTTTGAATATATTCAGGATCAATAACAGACATAGCCTTAACAACTTCCGGTTGTTGTTTTTCACGGTTAATTACTTTTGTATAAGCATCTGCATCAAACAACTGAAACCATTCTTCGTGTTCTTTACCTAAAGATAATACCAATTGTTGTTTTTGAGTTGGTTGAAAAGCTTTCAAAGCATCTTGATATTCCAACGGATTAAGTTCTCCGAATTTTTTTGCTAAATCAATACTATCTTGTCCTTCTTGAGCTTCGCCTGTAATTTGTTCTAACACTTGTGCAACGTATTCTTCAGGGATAGATTGCATGTGTTTTAAAATCTTGTTTTTGTCGATATCGTGACTGGTTAAAAATTTGTCCAATTGTTCTTCCGGCAAAAGTTGAACAATTTCCTCTTTAGAAAACATTTGAAAAACAGTATTTACCAACTGTTCAGCCGGAAGTGCTTCTAACATCTTCATTAATTTGTCTTCTGTAAAAAAGTATAATCCTTGCAAAAGATCGCTTTCTTCCATTTCCGGTAAAAAAGTTTGTAATTGTTGAGCGGACATTTCTCGCAAAATCATATATTTGTTGTTTGTGTCTGCAAGGTCAAACAATTCCATAACAAGGCTTGTATTAGTTGTCAATTCTTGCGCAAGTTCAATTGCTTGTTGGTTACCTTGAGCGGCTTCTGCCTCAATGATTTCATCAACAGACATATTTGCATATTTTTCTTCAAAAGTGACCTTGCTAATATGCAAAATGTTTTGTAAATATTCAAGATTAGAATCAATAACTAAACTCATAATACTCCTGTATATATACTAAAATATAATACGGCTCAAGATTTCAAAAACTTTAATGATTGTAACCTTTTGTAATAAAATCTAAAAATCTTGTTTGAGGTTGCGAGTACAATTTTTTACAACAATATTAAAAATATCATTACCTATAGTGTTTTCAATTTCGGTTGAAACTTCTTTGACAATATCTGGTAAAATTTCGCACTGATTTTTCAATACTTTTTTTAATTGAGTATAACTTATTCCAATATCTTTTGCCATTTTTTCAAAATGTCTTAGATAAATTTTATTTGGCTCATAGTAACCACCAATTTTCATTGCCATTTTGTTGTTCAAATTTGGGTACGCTTCTGTACATAAAATATCGTAAGCTGGTGCAAAAATAGTATCATTGTTTTTATACAAAATGGAAAAATTCTTGCCATGCGCATCATTATTGCCAATCAGGTAATTAAATATCATCAACTCAACAAACTGTTTTATTGATACTGCGGGTCTTGTTGTCTTTTTTAATATTTCAATACATCGTTTAAAATCTACCCCACCTTCTATTTGATATTTGTAAGCACTCGGAATATTTGAAGCTTGACAAAAATCTTCTTGATGTATTCTCTTGATTTGCTCATCTTTAATTTCTCTATCATATCTTTCAACTAAAAAATATTTTGTATTATTAGCTTGCCCGATTTGGATATTCGAAATTTTAATTCCTAATTTTTCTGCAACTTTCATACAAATATATTCATTTTCAATAGTTTCTTTATAGTCTTTAATTGCAGGTTTCAAAATATGTGTAGATGGTACGTCGTCTTGCGGAATAGCGATTTTTTTATCAATGACAACTATAGCCGTTTTATCTTGCGCTCCGGCAAGTGATAATCTCTTATCTGAGCCGGAAGCTAAAGGCTTTTTAGGTAATTCGTTTATATATTTTTCTAATTCATCATCTGATAAAATAGTTCCGTCTATATCATAAAATTCTTTCAAATCCGATGGAATATCTTCAAAAAAGGCAACTGCACCGGCACAATCATAGCCAATTGCGTTAAGTAATGAAAAATCATTTTTTGGATTAATTCCATATTTTTTTCCGATCGCAACTCTAACTTGTTCACCTTCCGGCAAAAGCCCATTAAAAAAGCCACGACACGCTTTGTTCGAAAAAATTTCTTCTCTAAGTGGCAAGCTTAATGACAATTTTTGTTTTGCATTTGAGTTATATTTAAAACAAAATCCACCGTTATCATCTTTAGACAAAACACCAACAAAATCTTTATTTAAAAACACATTCAATGAATTTTTCACTTAATTATCCTTCCAATTCAAATTTCAAGCCAAGCATTTGACAAACCTGAAAAACCTTTCCAATCTGTGCAGTTTCTTTACCATTTTCAAGATCTACAATAAAACGGACTCCAACATTGGCAGAAATAGCTAAATCTGCTTGAGTTAATCCTTGAGATTTTCTAGTTTCTTTTATTAATTTTCCTAGTTCAGAAATGTTTGTGATATTCATAAATTTTACCTCTCGGTAAAATTATACATTTTTTTATACAAAAGTCAAGCAAATTTTACCGATAAGTAAAATTTTGTCAAAATATATTTCTAAAAAACTAATATTTTCCCGAACGGTAAAAATTTCTATAAGACTAAAAGAATAAATAAACCTATAATTATTATTAATTCAATAATTGTTATTAGAAATAACTTATTAAACATTTTCTTATATTTTTTATATTTCTTGTTTGTTTTAATTGGATTTGAAAAAATCAACCTCTCAAGAAAATTTTCATCATTTAAGTAAAGATTTATATGATTTTTGATAAGATTATTCCAAATTTCTTTTTTATTCTTTAAACTTATTGTTGTTCTTGAAGTTTCATCGTATTGTCTATAACTAAATAAAATTTCGTTAATTTGAAAAACTTCCACCCCTTGTTCAATAAAAGAAAGCCATAAGTCATAATCTTCACAACCATATTTCATATTATCGTTGTATCCGCCAATTTTAAGAAAATCGGATTTTCGAAAAAGTGCAGAACAAAAAATACAATTTTCATACAATATATCTGATTTATTAAATGGTTTTAAGTTCCAATATTTATCATAATTGCCAAAGATTTTGGCTTTGCAGTAAACAATGCCGATATTTGGATTATTATCTAATATTTTTACTGCTTTTTCAACATAAGTAGGGGCAATAATATCATCTGCATCTAGTGGCAAAATATATGTTCCATTACAGTTCTCAATTGCAAAATTTCGAGAATATATAACTCCTTTATTTTCTTCATTGTTAAAAAATACAAAATTCTTGTATTTATCCGCAAACGATTTAATAATTTCTGCGCTATTATCAGTTGAACCATCGTTAACACATACAATTTCAATATCTTTGAAAGTTTGCCTTAATGCAGAATTAATTGCTTCTGCAACGTATTTCCCTTGATTATAACAAGGTATTATTATAGAAACTTTTGGCATTTTAATCTCCATTTATATATTTTTGATGATATCTGATAAGAGAATTATCATTAACAACTATATTTTATCATGAACAATGATATATTTCAATATTTTATCATTAAACATTGGTTATATTTTTAGGGCTTAGATTTTAATATCAAAAAGAGGTCTTTATGGAACTAAAAAGAAATATTGGGAAACGAATAAAAGAAATTCGCAAAAAACGAGGTTTATCACAGGAAAAATTGTCAGAACTTGTTGATATTGAACAAAACACATTAAGTTACATTGAAACAGGAAACAATTTTTGTTCTGCAGAAACTCTCGAGAAATTGATAACAGCCCTAAAAATAGAGCCTGAAGAACTTTTTAATTTTGGGCATTATAAAGACAATGAAACTTTATTAGAAGAAATTAATATAATGTTGAAATCTTCTCCTGGAAAAATCCCTGAAATATACAAAATTGTAAAAGCAATAGTGAATTAAATATGTAAAAGTAAAGCCGGTTATTTAAGCGACTTTATAGCGTATTATTATCTATATTTATCTGATACAGATGTTTCGCAGTATGACATTAAAAAATGTTTTAAAACTGTTTGCAAACTTGCTAATGTTAAAAATCTAAGATTTCACGACTTACGTCATACAGGAGCAACAAGAATGGTTGCGGCAGGTGTTCCACTTCCAGTTGTTAAACAAATCCTTAACCATGCAAGCATTCAAACCACAATGCGGTATGCTCATACAATGCGAGAGCAGGAAATTTCGGCAGTCGAAGCATTAGCAAACTTTGATTAGTAAATATTTAGTTAAAAATTTTGAGCAATCTCACCATGATTGCTCATTTTTTATTGTTAAATGTTACCAATCTTGCAGAGTATGACTGAATTATAGCAATTACACAAAACAGGTCAGTCCATAAATATTACATAAAAGTATTTTTATAAAAATTTGCATTAAAAAAGCAAGGTCTAAAAGCCTTGCTATTATTGTGTTTTAAATATGG
>CALEJY010000136.1 GCA_937898445.1 uncultured Candidatus Melainabacteria bacterium
TATATAATAAACACGCAATGTTTTTCATACGAAAATCTTCAAGAATTTGTTAGTTTTTTATTTAAAAAATTTAATTTAGAATTTAATATAAAAACTGATAGAAGTTTATATTTAAAACATGTTTCTAATGATATTATGTATAAAATTTTATCTGATAATAATGAATGTGATTCTATGAAATATAAATATGGTGATAGTCATCATAAAACTCCGTTAAACAAGGAAACTCCTGAAAAGGACAATCTTGTGCTAAACCCTCAAGAAATTGAGGAAAAAGCTAAACGACTAGAAGTGATGCCTAACGAGAAAGACGAGGCTATAAAATCTTCCACGAAAGCGGGGCACTGTTCAAAGTAAAATTCGTGAGAATATGAAATGAATTAAAGATATAGTCTGAACTATACATATAAATAAAAGTATAGAATTGGAAGATAAAGAGCTTCCAAGATAACAAATTGTATCAATATATACAAGCATTTGAATCAATGGATCGAGTAGACGAGAAAGGGTTCTCAAAGTTTACTGATATGGCGAAACATGCCTATGAAGTTTTAAAGAAAGGAAAGAGTCTAAGGGATGATCTTTATGTATGTATTTTAACGCATAGTGAAAATATAGGGGATAATATTAATCCTTATTATAAGATTAAGACATTAGGCAAACTCCTAGATTCAGTAATTACTTTAGAGGGATTGTTTACGTATGTATTATTTACAAAAATTATAAAAGATCCAACTACTGATAAAATTATGTATAAGTTTATAACCAATTCGGATGGAACTTGTACTGCTAAAACCCCAATTGGTTTATTTGAAGACAATCTAATTGATAATGATCTTGATTTTGTTATTAAAAAGATAAAAGAATATAATGAGTAATTACATGTTTGAAGAATTTACAATCGCTTTAAAGTATCAAGTTAAAGTAGATACTGATACAGGTGAAATGACTACTAAATGTATTAGTAGAAAGATTGATAAAAGTAATTTTGAGGTTTCTGAAAATAAGAAAACTATAATAAAAAATGATACTTCAGAACCAATGTTATATTTAGATTCAAATAAATTTACTTTAAATCAATCTGCAATAAATCTTACTGGATTTAATCCAGAAAATAAAATAACTATTGAATATGGTAATATTGATGGTAATATAATTCCATTAATTAAAATTGATGAAAAATCTGGTAATAGACTAACTAAATCACATACTGTATCTTACAGAGGAAATAAAAATAAAACATTATCAGAATATGGTTCTGAGTTTAAATTAGAAAAACATCCAGAATTAGATAATATATTTATTCTTAAATCTGATAAAGAACCTATTAAAGAAACAGGTAATGAAGATGTTAATCTTAATGATTTAGAAGAACTTATTGAACCAGATTCTTTAAATTCAGTAGTAAACGATACAACAGAAGTTAATAATAATTTATTTCAATTTTAAAAATTTATAATTATGTTCAATTTTAGTCTTAATGAAGTAAAACAATCAAATCAAAATTCTTATCTCAAGCCTTATACTATTTATAAAGATGTTTGTTTGGATAATGCTGAAATTGTAGAAGGAACTTCTAAAGAAGGTAAAACTTGGAAAGCAATTCAAATAACTTTTAAATGTGATGAAGGAACATATAGTCATCGTATTTTTTGGGTTGATGAAAATGGTTTTACTAGAGGTGAAATGCAAACTTCTAATGGTGGTAAACGAGAACTTCCCAGTACTTGGGAAAGAACCCGTGATGAAATGGCTGCTATTGGTTTTGCATTCTTTCCTGATACTTTTGCTAAACTTCAGGAAGCATCTACTAAAGCAAAGACATTTGATGATATCGCTAAAGTTTATTTGAAGCTTCTTAAAGAAGCAATTGGCAAAGTAAAAACAGAAATGAAACTTGTTGGGCGTACTTCTAATGGTACTATTTATGCAAGTCTTCCTAATTGTACTGGTATTGCTTGTGCAGATAATGAAAAGAAAGCAGCATCTAATAATGTAAATGTTGGTGATTGGTATACTTGGATGGTTAGTCCGTTTGGTAAAAACTTAACATTTACAGCCTATGAACAAGGTAAAGCAAATGAATATCATAACGCTAAACCTACTAAGATGCCTGATGAAACTCCTATAACTAAAGATTCTGACAATATTAATCTTGACGAATTCGATCTTGATCTTTAAATAAATTTTTAGTTTTATAGGAAATTCTTAAATTTATAATTAAAAACAATGGACTTTTCTATAAAACCAAAAATTACTAAATCATTAATTTTATCTGAATTTTCTGAGGAACAAATAATGTCATATTATCTAAATATTCCAATTAAGAAAGGATTATTTAGAAGTCCACTAAGAAAAGATATTAATCCGACTTGTAGTTTATATCGTAATAAATCTGGGACTTTAATATTTAAAGATTTTGCAACTGGTCAGTATTTAAATTGTTTTGAAGTTGTACAAGCTAAATATAACTGTAATTATTTTGAAGCTTTAAACATTATTGCAAATGATTTTAATATAGTACATAATAAAATTCTTCATAAAAATTCAGATAAAATTATTGATAATTCTATAAAAATAAAAAATAATGAAATAGCTAAAATACAAGTAGAAATACAAAACTTTACACCTTATGAATTAAAATGGTGGAAGAAATATGGAATAACTTTAGATTTACTTAAAAAGTATAAAGTATTCTCTTGTAAGCATGTATTTTTAAATGGAAATATAATTGCTGAATCAAGTCAAAATTGTCCAATATTTGGATATTATGGTGGTAATATCAAAAAGAATAAAGAAAAGATTGAATTATGGAGATGCTATTTTCCAAAAAGGAAATCTTATAGATTTATTACTAATTGGCCAAGTAAAAAGATTCAAGGTTTCGATCAAATAATTGGTAAAGGTAAATTATTAATAATTACTAAGAGTATGAAAGATTTATTGTGTTTTAGATCAATAGGATTAGAAGCTATTGCCCCTAATAGTGAAACGCAATTTCTAACTGATTCTATACTTAATAATTTAAAACAAAACTATAAACATATTATAGTTTTATTTGATAATGATCAAACAGGTATTTCTTTTATGAATAAAATTAAAAAGAAACATCCAGAATTATTATATACTTGGATTCCTTTTAAATATAAAGCTAAAGATATTTCTGATTTCTATAAAAAGTATGGTAGAGATTTCACTATTAAAACAATTAAAGACTATATTATATGGCTAAAAAAAGTTAGAAAGATTTAAATACATCTTGTAAATGTACTTATAAGGACGGTACAACTCAAGAGTTTACATCTATAGAAGAAGCTAGTTCAATTACTGGAATATCTATTCCCAGTATTAAGATTAGATGTAATAAACCTGGAACTTTAGGTAAAGATAAAACTGCTTTTGAATGGTTAGATAAAAAGACAGAACTTTACTATAGAGCAAAAAAGAGTCGTAATAAAGGGTCGGCTTTAGAAAATGATGTAGTGAACAAACTTAAAGAACTAGGTTATGATGGAGTATGTCGATCTGCTGGAGAAAGTAAGCACTTAGATAATGCTAAAGTTGATATTGCTGATATTAATCATGAGCTTGAGGTAGCAATTCAATGCAAGCATTATGCTAATACCCCAAATTATTTCAAAATTAAAGACGAATGCACTGATAATAGAGATTTTGTTTTAATATGGAAGAAAAGTGCTGAAGCGGGTACTATTAGTAAAGGAACTGTTGCTATTATGGATGTAAACTTCTTTTATAAATTATTAGATACATATCATAAATGTAAAAAATGAAATTAGACATCTCAATGGACCTTGATGGTTGTTTGTGTAACTTCTACGGTCCATATTTAGAACGTTTTGGTACGCCTAAGAAAGATACAGACATTACTTATAATGTTGCTAATATTCTTAAATATGATAAAGAATTTTGGTTATCGTTACCTGTAATAAATGAACTTAATTGGTGTCCTAAACAATATACAACTGCGAGAATAATTAAAAAGAATTGGATTAAGGAATATTTGAAGATTAATGGATTTCCTAAAGCTCCAATTTATCAAATATTTGGTTATAGTTTAAGTAAGGCTAGTAAAATACGAATGGGAGGCTGTGATCTACATATAGATGACAGTCTTTCTGTGTTTATAGACCTAAATAAAAAAGGTATCCCGTGTCTACTATTAGATTCCCCAAATAATCAAGATTGGGGACCAATAGGCCGTATCTATTCATTAGATATAGATGAAATAGAGGATACTTATAATCTATTTATTAATACATTATTTTCAAATTTTATTAATTTATTATGAATAACGTAAAGAAATTAGTAATAAATGAACTTACTAAAGATACAATTACCATAGATTTAATTGATGAAAGATTTCCAGGAATTATTATTGCTTTGAAAGATAATAATCCAGTAGGATTTATTAGCTTTTATGAAGATTATGGTTGGGTATTACATAATAATGTAGGAGATAATATTCTTGATAATGCGGATGAAACTATATATTCACTTAGTAAAGCTATTCAAAATATAATAAAACAAAATTTAGCTAATAATTTTAAAGTAATAGAGTTTGAAGATTAAACCATTATTAGATACTCTGAGGTTAGAAAAAATTTCAGATGAAACCTATTTCTCAAAAAAGTATTCTAATTATATTTCTAATTCAAGATTAGGACTTATTAATCCTAAACAAGGAGGAAGTCCTGAGAAATTCTTTGCTGGATTTAAACCAATTTATAGCGGCTCATTAGATTTAGGTAGTGCAGTTCATCAGATGAGTCTTCAAAGTAAATTCTTTGAAATTTGTAAAACAGTTGATAAACCAACTGCTAAGGTAGGGGTTATTGCAGATAAAATATATAATATCTTTAAAGGTAAAGTTCCTAATAAAGAAGATATATGCAAAATTGCTGCAGAAATTGATTATTATCACGGACTTCTTTCTGAAAAACAAATTGAAACTGTATTTACAAAATGTAAGCCTTATTGGGCTGATAGAAAGTTATTTGAAGACTCTTATACTGGAAATAAGGAGTTAATCTACTTAGATCCAAGAACTCGGGAGATAGCTTGTAATTGTATTGTAGCACTAAAAAAGAATCAATATATACAAAATTTATTATACCCAAAAGGTCTTATAGAAAATCCAATTTCTGAAAACGAACAGGCAATTCTATTGGATGTTGAAATAGATGGTAAATTTATATTAAAGATTAAAGCAAAACTTGATAATTATACTATAGATAAAGAAACAAATACTATAGTAGTTAATGATATTAAAACATTAGGAAGAATTGTATCAGATTTCTCAATTAACGTAGATAAATATCGTTATAATAGGGAGCTTAGTTTATATTCTTGGTTATTAAGTTTATGTGCAAATAAATTCTATGATATGAAAGATCCTATTATTAAAGGAAATTATTTAGTAGTATCTACAATACCTCAATATTATACTAAGATAGTTCCTATGACTAAATCTATGTATAATGAAGGATGGAAAGAATTTGTGTATCTTCTTAAATTAGTTGCTAAATCTGTAGAAACTGATTATAAAGATTTTGGAATATGGATTTCAAAGAAATGAAAGAGAATTATAAAATATATTCTCTAGGTTATTTAAATACTGATATTAATAATAAGTTTGCTCTAATTTCATTAATTGATTACTTAGTAATGCGATTAAAAGAAAAGAAACCAGATGTAACTTATTATCAAGTAATATATAAGATAGCTGGAGCTTCATATCCAGAAGACTTTATAAAAGCATTAGCTATAGTATGTGAAGATTTTGCATACGGATGTAAAGAATTTCCAACATTTGGAATTGCTCCTAAAGAAGTGCCTAAGAAAATAAAAGAAATGTTAGATACTTATATACCTTTTTAAAAATTAACTTATTCCCTATTCAAAATATTTAATATAATTAAAGGTATACAAATGTGCTAGATAAAGTTTAGAAAAATGCAATTTTTAGTTTGTTATCTTAGCTAGAATTTATACATTTGCATTGTTAGATAATTCTAATATGAATTAATGTTATTATAAATTTTTAAATTATGAATTTTATGAGTTTTAAGAAAATGGAAGTAATGGGTGCAACTAAGGACGAAGCAATGGCAAAGACACCCTTTGATAGAATCTTTTGTGATGCAACACAGGCATTTAAGAATTGGAAAAGCAAGCAACATGACGGTTACACAGATGCAGATCTAAAGCAATTTATGCTTGATCAGCTTGAACTTAAGACTAAGAATGCACCTGGTCTTGGTATCTCAATTACTTTGGAATCAGCTGTTGTTGATAGTCGTACTCGTCCTTATACTATTACTGATAATAAGAATAAGAACAGTAAGCATCGTTATAAGATGACTTATATGATTGTTGATAAAGATACACATGAGATTCTTGCTCAGACTAATGAAACTAAGGCTAAAGCTAAAGAACTTATGAAGAATCTTTATACTAATAAGAGTTATAAGGGTAACGCTGAGTGCTGGTTCACAAAGCAAGTAATTGAAGGAGAGAAGGTTGCATTTGATGCTACTTATACTCCTTCTAAGAATACTCATCCTGGTAAGTATCTTGTATTTGGCATCGATAAAGACTAATATTATTTTTAAAATTTAACTTTAAATGGAGGTAACTTAGAAATAAGTTATCTCCATTTATTTTTATAAACGTAACTGTAATTTAAAACCGAAAGGATGAAATCAGAAACTATTAATAAATTAATTAAACATTTAAAAGCAATTAAAGCCGCTGATATTACAATTAATCAGTATGAAAAAATAAACAACTTAAGTTCTACATTTATTAAAAATAAAATATATAGTATTAAAGTTGCCCATGAAGATGAAACAATTTCTGACGAAGATTATAATACTATAATGAATTTATATGAATCTGTTAAACAAAAACATAGCAGAAATTCTGATATTGAAGACACTGATAATCGTTCTGAAGTAACTTTAGATAGAGATGACAATGGAAGAATAACTCAATACAATTTTAGTGTTAGTATAAGAGATAAAGTCCCTCTTACTGGACATTTTACTAGAGATGAAATGAGTCTTATTTATAGACTTTATTCTAGTTATGGTAGTAATATTACTCAGAGGGAAGTATCTAGATTTTTTCCAGAATATTCTCTTTGTGATTTTAAAAGAATATTGAGAACTTTTAATATCACTAAAGCATCTGCCCCATTTCCTCAACATATTATAGAGGAGAATGATAAATCAACTCTTCTTGATATGCAATTTAGAGAAAAAGAAAACGATTTCCTTAAATCTTATGAAGCTGATAAAGTTAGACAAATGGATCTGCAACTTAAGAAATACATGAAGGAAAATTATGATTTAAAGAATCAAATCCAATCATTTTCTAATATTAATCTAAATCTTACAGGCGGAATATCTGTAACACCTAAGCCAAGTAATTCTAAGAAAGATTTATTTATTTATCTTTCTGATATGCATATTGGAGCAAGTGTAGGAGAAAATTCTCTTTATAATAATACTTATGATGCTAAAGAAGTTCAGAATAGATTAAATAAAATATATAATACTGTATATAATGCCGATGGTTATGATTCTATAATTGTATGTAATATAGGAGATTCATTAGATGGGGAATATAATCAAACTACCAGAGGAGGACATTATCTTCCTCAAAATATGGATGAAAAGCAACAAATTAAATGTTTCTTAGAATCTATGTATGGGTTCTTCACTAATTTATCTACTATACCTCATAATGAAATTAAATATTATGCTGTAGGAGAATCTAATCATGGTGGAGTATATGAATATGCAAGTCAAATCGCACTAAGTAAAGTATTAGATACAATTAATGTTAAAAGTACAGTATGGGATAAGTTTATAGGTCATTTTATACATAAGGGGCATACCTATATATGCTCTCATGGAAAAGATAATAAAGATATGTTTAAAAATTGGCCTCTTACTCTCAACGATAAAACTGAAGGCATTATCAACGAATATATGGATATAAATAATATTTCAACAGCTACTGTAATTAAAGGAGATTTACATCAATCTGCAATTACGTATGGTAAAAGATTTGTTTATAGGTCTGTAGGTTCATTATTTGGAAGTAGTGGTTGGATTATGAAGAATTTTGGTAATACTCATGCTGCTTGTGATTATTCTATTGTTGATGAAAATCAATCATTAGATGGAAGAGTAATACTTAACTAGAAATGGAATTATTATTTATAGATGTAAAAAACGAAAAGATTCTTGGTAAATTGTTTATTGATTGTTCAAAAATCTTTCAAGAAAAAGAGTTAGATAAACTAAAAGAAAATTTAAAAAAATTAATATAATAATTAAAGAAAAATGAGAAAGTCTGATTATGCATTTGGTAAGTATAAACCAAACAAAAACGCAGTTAAAGTAACTTATAAAGGTACAGAGTATCTTTCTAAAGCACAATGTATGGCTCTTGAAGGAATTACAAGAAAACAATTAGATGAATATCTTATTCTTAATAAACAATAATAAATTATGGAATTAAATCTCGAACAAGTACTTGCAGGAAAAGACACTCAAATTAAAGGTAAATCATATTTTAGTACCGATGCTTATGTATCTCCTTTTATAGAGAAGATGTCTAAGTATACTGATAACTTTATTTATAATGGTATAATGCCAGATCAAATAACTTTATCTGAAGGTAGTACAGATGTTACATGGAACCGAATGTGGATTCAAGCAGTAATGCCAGATGAAAATGGATTTGATAATCATAGCCGTGTAGTAGGAATGGTATATGGACTTGATATTCGTAAACCGGTAGTTAAATTTTATGTAGGAGGCCTTAATATGGCATGTTGTAATCTTTGTGTGTTTTCTCCTTCATTCTTAGATGTACAAGAACTTGAACCAGATTCAGCTATAAATTATAAACCAGTTGATAGACTTCTTGAACAGGTAGATAACGTTAGGGTTACTCTAGAAAAATTACGTAATACTACAGTTGATTATAATGAAGTTCTTATTAATGAGAATCTTGGAGATTGGGTTCGTAAAACTTTAAATAGTACTTATTCTAATCAATATTCTAAAGTAAAGCTTGCAACATCTACTGCGATTGATGCTTATAAACTACTTTATGAAAATGAAGATTCTCCTTATTATGTACCTAAAGATACAAGTACTGATATGTTTAATATCTATAATGCTTGGACTCAAGTAATTACTAACGATAAGAGAGATATTATAAATAAAGCTGAAAAAACTTTGTTAATTGGTAATATTCTAGGAATTTAAATATGTGGATATTTAAAGTAATATTAATTTTATATGCTTTAATTTATATTTTACTTGGAATCATTGTTAAATATAACATAGGTAATTCTCAATATATATTAAAAGAATATATTTCTAATGATAATTATATTAGCAATAATTTACCTATTAATTGCATTAATAATGGTTTCTTTTTATTAATAATTATTTGGTTAGCATTATTTAGTTGAATATGGAACTAGCTATAATGGATTATTCAAATGGTACTTTACATATTTATCCAGTACCTAAATTAAATATGGAAGAATCTGAAATATTAGACTATATAGAAGATCTGGGATTTAAATTAAGTCAGGTAGATTGGATGCTTGCATCTCATAAAATTGATGTATTTGATTATGGAGTTAGCGATCGTATACAACAGCGATAAGCATAAAGACTTTTATAATTCTTTAATAAATTATTTATTACAAAATAATATTAAGTATAGTAGCTTTGATGCTAAATATACTAAAGAAAGAAAGAAAAGTTATAGAGTTAAAGGAGCATTTAGTGCTAGATTAGATCCCTTTGTAGGAATATATGAGAATAATAATCCTATAAAAGGATTTTATTCAGAAGCTAATGAATGTACTTTAGATAATATTATAAACTATATTAAAACTAATAATATATGAGAGTAAATGTAATTAATAATTCTGAAAATCCACTTCCTAAATATGAATCTGAGTATGCTGCAGGTTTAGATTTACGTGCTTCTTTTAAATATATTACTCCTGAGAATCCATTAAAGCTTTACGGAGAAGGAGAAATTGTATTTGCTGGAGAACATCACGCTAAGACTATGTTACGGCTTGAACCTGGAAGTAGAGCAATTATTCCTACTGATATGTTTGTGTCTATCCCAAGCGGACATTTTGCAGCAATATATCCAAGAAGTGGTCTTAGTATTAAAAAAGGTTTGGGTTTATGTAACTCTGTTGGGGTTATAGATGCAGATTATAGGGGAAATATCGGTATTCCTGTAATTAATAATGGTTTAGAAACTATTTGGATAGAAGATGGTGAACGTATTGCTCAACTTATTCTTCAACCATATATTACAGTAGATTGGAATCAAGTAACTAGTCTTGATGAAACTAAAAGAGGAGAAGGTGGTTTTAATTCAACAGGAACAAAATGACAACACAGGCACAGAATTCAATTAATCTATATAAAGGTAATAATCCTAGTAAAATTAAAATAGGATTATCTTTACAGAAACCATCAGTAGTTAAAGAACTTATGGATTATTTTAAAGTAGATAGCAAAGACAAATTAGCACTTAAATTATCACAATTATAATGGGACTTGATATTAGTTTTAGAAAAGTAAAAAGAACTGATTTATCTTATTTTCGTAAGGTTAATTTTTTAGTTAAATTCTTTAATGATAAATACCCAGAATTAAAAAATTGTTATCCTATAGATATAACTAAAGAAGATTTATTTGATCTTAAAAATCGATGTGAAGAAGTATTGCACGATCATACTAAAGCAGATAAATTGCTTCCAACACAAGATGGATTTTTCTTTGGGTCTGTAGATTATGATGATGATTATTATAAAGATGTACAAGATGTATTAAATGCTGTAGCTGATATGTTATCAATAGATTTAGCTAATAATGAAAATATAGAATTTGAAATTTGGTATTAATTGTTTTATAAACGATGTGTGATGATTAAACAAGATTTCATTAAAATAATCCAAAGTCAACTTGATTGGGATGATAAAATAACTAAATTAGAAAATATTCTTCAAACAGAATTATATATGTCAGATATGTATTCTCATCCTACGTTTTTATTTGAGTATATTATTAGGGATAAATTTACCAAAGACGGGGAAGATATTATCTATACCTATATTTATGAAGAAGGAGAACGAGATCTAGAATATTTATGGAATAAAGTAAAAGATTATAGAAAATAATGGAATTTAATAAATTAAATTCAGTAACTGATAAACTAGGAAAATACTTTTATACTAGTAATGATGATTATATTACTGTTACTAAATGGAGTAATGGAGAAGGATATGATATAGATTTAAATGGAAAACTTGTTCAACTTCATGAATGTGAATTAGATGCTATTAATTATTTAGTTCAAACATTACGATATGAAGAAAAGTGATTTTTGTAAAGTAGCTACAACAATATTAACAATAGAAGATTTCTTTGATAAATCTTTTAAGTTAAATATAGATTTAATATCTTCTTCGGTTTCAGACTATTATGTTATTTCAAGTATCTTATTTGAAACTAATTACGGTATTAAAGGTAAAGAATTCCTTGATTGGTGGTTTTATGAAAGAGATACAAACAAATCCACAAAAGAACAATTATGGGATGAAAATGGAGATCCTATAGATGTAGACTCTATTTTATCTTTATATCAATATATGGAAGATAATTATAGAAATAATTGTTAAATTAAATAATTTATAGTATATTTGACTTTGACGTAGTGCTTCTTTGCAGATCAGTTCTAGCACATAATAAACATTAGAACCGTGCGTGTATTCGCTTGTCAAAGCTAACTGCCCTAGGAATCCCGCTCTGTCTTTGGCCCTGACAACGAGTGCTGGTATAAATCGGGGCGTGCCCAGCATCACAGTGTGTATACATTGGTTAGTAGCGATGACTCCTTAGTGAAAGTCTCAGACTTTTAACGAAAATAGTACCTAAGAAGGGGAAGGAGTTCAAGTTGGCATATATCAATAGAGTAAAAATTGATATTACCAGCATAGGGGGCCCTATATACTATTGTTAATTCAGATAAGTCCTAAGTATTTTCTTAGGACTTATCTTTTTTTATCTATTTATGATTGAATATTTATTAGGAAAAAGTTCTGCTGGTAAATTTAGATTTGCCGTTATTGAATGTAACGAACAATGGAGTGAACCCGATAAAGGCTATGTTATTCAACGTAGTTATGGGCAAGTAGGCGGTAAAACAACTTTATCTCCTAAGATTATTGTAGATAGAACTAAACAGAAAAGAAATTGGAAGGAACAATATACTTTACAATTTAATTCGGAATTAAAGAAATTTCTAGATAAGGGTTATATCAAAGTATCTAAGCATCCTAATGAGTATACAAATGAAGAACTTAATTCTATCTTCGGTGAAGTTAAAACTAATCAATATGGAGTAATTAAACCTATGCTAGCTAAGCAAGCCGATAAAGTTACTAATAAAAAGATATTTGATAATGTTTGGATAGCTTCAAAAAAATTAGATGGCGTAAGATGTCTTATGTACTATAAAGATGGAGAAATACTTACTGCTTCTAGAGGTGGAGAAACATATCAACCATCTACAGTACATATTCGTAATGATGAACGGTTATTAAATTACTTTAAAAATAATCCAACTCATATTTTAGATGGGGAATTATTTAAAAGATTTAAGAGCCTTCAGCAAATTAGTGGTGCTGCTAGATTAGAAAAGAATGCTTATGATTGTGAATGGCTTCAATACTGGATATACGATGTATATGATACTTCTAATCATGATTGGAAAGCTGAAGATAGAATAAAACATCTTCTTAATAGTTCAATTACTTATAATATTCCATTATATGCAGATACTTCCATGGATGAAGAAGATAGTAATATATTTATATTAATGCAAGAATCTGTTTCTGGTTGGGATAATATAGATAAATTACACGATCAATTTGTAAATGAAGGATTTGAAGGTGTAGTAATTAGAAATCCAGATAAACCTTACAAACCAGGAGGTCGTACAAATGATATGATTAAAGTAAAGAAATATAAATCTGAAGATTTTAAAGTAATAGGATATAAACTAGGTCTTAGAGGTTCTGAAGATATGACTTTTACTTGTGAATTAGAAGATGGTAGAACATTTGAAGCAATGCCTTGTGGAACAAGAGAACAGAAAGTAGAATATGTTAAGAATTTTGATTCTAAATATAAAGGACATAAAGCAGAATGTACTTTCTTTAATTATTCAGATGATGGAATTCCTACTCAACCTAAATTAAGAATCTTTAGATTTGACTTAGAGAAATGATAATTAAAAACAATATAGTATTTGTTTATGATATAGAAATATTTCCTAATTTATTTCATTGTACTATAAAAGATACAGAATCTAAACAATTATATTTCTTTGAAATATCTGCGAGAAAGAAACAGGCAAAAGAGCTTGTTTCTTTCTTTTTGACTAAAGGTAGATTATTTTGTGGATATAATAATATACATTATGACAATCCAATTATTAATTTTTTAATTGATAAAAAAAATTCTTTAGATAGTATCTCTTGGTATCATATGTGTAATGTATTATTTCAATTAAGTAATTTAATTATAAATAGTGAACCAGGAAAATATAACAAATGGAGTAAGTGGAAGTATGCTAATAATTATCCTACACTTGATTTATTAACTATGTTATATTCTTCTAAACTAAGAGTTGGTTTAAAAGAAATGCAAATAACAATGAAATTTCATAATGTTCAAGAGTATGATGGAGATTTTAGTAAACCATTACCTATATCGGAAATAGATCATCTAATACAATATAATATTAATGATGTAGAAAGTACTGAAGAATTACTATATAGATGTAAAGCAGATATAGATTTAAGATTAGGTATTGAACAAGAATACGGAGTTGATGTTCTATCTAAAGATGGAATGACAATTGGTATGGAGATTATTAAACAGAAGTATCTTGAAAGAACTGGAAAAGAATGGAAAGATATTAAAGATCTAAGAGATGCTTGTGATTTAATTCCATTAAAAGATGTTATATTTAATAATATACATTTTAAAACTAAACAATTACAAGATATTCTATCTTGGTTAAAAACATTAACTGTAGACCCAGGTAGAAAAGGATTAGAAAAACATTTCTTATTAGATAATCTTGAAATATCTTTAGGTGTAGGTGGTGTTCACTCTGTTAATACTCCTACTATATTTAAAGAAGATGATACTTGGAGTATTAGTGATGTGGATGTTGCTTCGCTATATCCAAGTTTAATTTGTAGTTATAATCTATATCCACCACAATTAGGAGAAGCGTTTCTTGATGTTTATTCAGGTATTAGAAAAGAAAGATTAGAAGCTAAAAAGAATGGAGATACTGTAAAGAATCTTACATTAAAGTTAAGTCTTAACGGTCTTTCTGGAAATCTTCAAAATGCATATAATTTTTGTTATTCACCACGAACTGTTATGAAAATCCGAATGAATGGTCAACTAATGCTATTAATGTTGGCTGAAAGATTACTTGGGATAGGATGTAAGCTAATTCAATTAAATACTGATGGTATATTCTTGAAATGGCCTAAAGATAAAAGAAAGGACTTTGAACAAGTAATGAAGGATTGGGAAAAAGAAACTAAATTAACTCTTGAGGAAGATCAATATGAAGCATTTTATCAATTTGCAATTAATGATTATTTAGCTATATCAAGAGGATATTCGGAATCTAAAAACCCTAAATTACTTAAAAAGAAAGGATTATTTATAGATACAGTACATCTTGGTAAAGGTATGCAACCAATGATAATACCTAAAGCTATAAATAATTATTTTGCTAATAATATTCCAGTTGAAGAAACAGTATACAATGATAAAGATATTAATAACTTTATTACTTATCAAAAGGTGGCTAAAAAATTTAGAATAGAATATAACGGAGAGTTAATAACTAATACAAATAGATATTATATCTCTATCAATGCTCCTTATTTATTTAAATGTGAAGTAGATACTAATGGCGCAAGAAGTAGATATATTAATATGCTTAAAGGGCATGGTGTAATTATAGTCAATAATTTAGATGAAATTAAAGAATTTCCTAAAAATATTGATTATAAATATTATATAGCAGAAGCTAATAAGATTATACAAAAATTTAAATGTGTACAATTGAGCTTGTTTGAATGAAGGCATATACTATTACTAAAAGTATTACTAATAGAGATAATAATGCATTACGTATTTATTTTAAAGATATAAATAAACATTCATTATTATCTAAAGAAGAAGAATTAGATATTGTTAAAAAAATAAAATCTGGAGATGAACAAGCTAAGAATAAATTAATTACTTCTAATTTAAGATTTGTTATTTCTATTGCTAAAAAGTATCAAAATAATGGTTTAGATTTAAATGATTTAATTCAAGAAGGTAGTCTTGGATTAATAAACGCAGTTAATTTCTTTGATGAATCTAAAGGATATAAATTTATATCATTTGCAGTTTGGTATATACGACAAGCAATTACTAAAGCATTAACAGATACTTGTAGAGTAGTAAGAGTTCCTTTAAATCAAATTACAAATGTAAATAAAGTTAAACGTGCTATTAATAAAGTAGAATGCCAAACAGGTAAGAAAGCTTCTATTGAAGAAATATCTAAATTAACTAATCTTTCTTCTTCTAAAATTAATAATACTGAAACCGCTATAAAAACTTCAGTATCTTTAGATACACCTATTTCTGATTCTGAAGGAGATTGTTTAATTAATATTATTCCAGATAAAGAAACGCAAGAGACAGATTATTTAGTAGAAAAAGACGATAAAAATAAAGCAGTTGAATATATATTATCCAAATTATCTCCTAGAAAAAGAGATATAATTAGAATGTCATTTGGTATAGGAATGTATCCTATGCTAAATGATGATATTGCTAATTATTTTGGAATAGGTAGTGAAAGAGTTAGACAAATAGAAAAAGAAACAATTGCCTTTTTACAAAAGAAATATAAAAACAAACTTAAAGACTTATTATGAATATAACTAAACGAGACGGATCGATTGAAAAATTTGATATTAATAAAATTATTAATGCTGTAAGTAAAGCATATAAATCAGAAGGATATACTATTAATGATGATATTATAGATGAATTAAAAAATCTTACTACTACATATATTTCAGATAATATTTCAGTAGAAAAAATACAAGATGAAGTAGAGCAAATTTTAATGGATAATGCTCCTTTTGATGTAACTAAAGCATATATTACATATAGAGAAAAACATAAACAATCAAGACTTATTAGAGAAAGAATTGATTATATGAATAAATATAGTCAATCAAACGATAATGCTGCATCTTCTAGTGAAACTGATGGTAATTCTAATGTTACCATTAAAAATGTAGCTAATCTTGAAGGGGAAGTATATAAAACTACTAATAGAATCATTCAAAGACAACGAATGAAAGATAAGTTAAATGAAATGTTTCCAGAAGTAGCTAAACAATATGAAGAAGATTTAAATCATCATATTATATATACGCACGATGAAGCTAGTACTCCTGTTTTAAAGAATTATTGTATGGCAGTATCTTTATATCCTTTAATAGAATATGGTACTTCTACAATGGATGGATTAAAGGCTTCTGCTCCTAAAAACTTAGATAGCTTTTGTGGCCAATTTGTTAATCTTGTATTCTTATTAAGTTCTCAATGTAAAGGAGCTGTTGGGTTTGGAGAGTTCTTTAATTTCTTTGATTATTATTGTGCTAAAGAATGGGGGCCTAATTATCATCTTAAAGAAGATATAATTGTAGATACAGATTATGTAGTTAATCCAAAAACTATTGGTCAAAAAATAGAACAATATTTTCAACAAGTGGTCTATTCATTAAATCAACCAGCAGGTAATAGATCATATCAATCCCCATTTACTAACTTTAATTATTTTGACAGTAATTATTGGCATAGTTTATTTGATGATTTCTGTTT
>CALEJY010000137.1 GCA_937898445.1 uncultured Candidatus Melainabacteria bacterium
TGTTTCAGTTACTGTTACAAAAAATGACAAGGTTGGATATATGCCGAATGTCAATAATATAACCTTAAAACTGATTGCAGATTACAATACCGGCAAGCTTTTAGGTGGTCAAGCCGTTGGTGCAGGTGATGCTGATAAGAGAATAAATGCGCTTGCTGCGGCACTTTTGGCAGGAATGACCGTTGATGAGTTTTACAAAAACGATTTGACTTATGCACCACCGTTTTCTCCAACGATAGATCCTTTGTTGAACGCTTCACAAATTCTTATGAACAAGGTTAAAACTAAAGATTAGCAAGGTATTTGGCTACGCCTTCTCCCATAGAAAAGCAACTTGCTTGAACCCTCAAAGCACCTTGTGCCATAAAATCCGCTGAAATACATCTTCCAACTACAAACAAGTTGTCAATATCTGCTGACATCAAGCTTTCTAGCGGTAACGTATAATCTTTTACCACTTCTAAAGTCGAACTATCTTTGTCTTTTGAATGCACATCAACAGGATAATTTGACACTACAACCGGATGTTCAAATTTTTTGCCTGATTTTACATCATCAATTGTGTAAATATATTTTCCTTTAATTCTCCTCGAAACCCTTACCCCGAGCATATCTGCGATGTTTGAGATATATGAGTTTTCAAATCCAGGAAGATATATTTTGCAAAAATTCGCAAGTCTGAATATATTCTTTCTAGCTAATTGCAAGGCTTTTGACATATTTGCAACATCAAGAGTTTGTGTGTAATCAATTATTCTAGGACAGTTAAATGCAATGGTAGAAGGCATTCCAGCCACTGTTGAAAGTAGTTTCTGTCGTGGTCTTTTAGGATACCTTTACTTACCGCATCCTCAAATAACGGTGCTAAAGCCCACTTTTTACCCTTATCCCATGTATATGCAGTAGAAAGATGAATAAAACCGTCAATATCCTCTACAGTAGTGACATTTCGGTCTTTGTCGAAGTCTTTTAGCCAGTCAGCAAAATGAGGAACATCAACTCCGCCCATCATAAATCGCAAACTAACCGGCTGATCTTTTTGAATTTCTTCTAAAAATTCGCAACCACAAAGTTTTCCAATTTCACAATTTCCTGTTGCATCAATTATATATTTCGCTCCGATAGATACCAATAATTCTTTATTCTGTTGTTCTATCTTTTCGTTATATACAGATAACATTTCTTTAGAAATAATAACACCTTTAATCTTCTTATCCTCAAGTATTATATCCCTAATATGACAGTCAAAAAACACTTCCACATTGGCTTTTGCCATTAGAGTGTCTAATGCAATTTTGGTTAACTCAGGATTGAACCAACCTTTATTCCCTTGATAAGTCGCTTGACCGCC
>CALEJY010000138.1 GCA_937898445.1 uncultured Candidatus Melainabacteria bacterium
CAATTTTTGTTCCCCTGAAACCAATCAGCATATAACCGGATTGAGTATCAAAATAGGCAACATTTTTTTGTTGAGAAGTCAATATTTTTTCTTTTGGATAAACATTTTTGATAGGCTTTTTGTATTCAGAATTAAAATCATTTTTAACCTTTTCTATCGCAGAATTAGCATCTACATCACCAACGATTACAGTAACCATATTGGAAGGATTATAAAATTTATTATAATACCCCATTATCTCATCCCTATGAATAGAACTGATTATATCTGCTTTTCCTATAACCTTTCTTTTATAAGGGTGGTCAGAATAAAGCATATTAACCAAATTGTCATAAACAAGAGTATTTGGAGAATTTGCATCCTTCATAATTTCTTCGATTACAACTTTTCTTTCTTTTTCAAGTTCTTTTCTCGGAACTAACGGATGAAGTAACATGTCAGAGTGCATTTCTAACGCTAAATCAAAATCTTTTGAAGGAATTGTTACATAATAGTGCGTAAAATCTTTACTTGTTGCAGCATTCGTAATTGCACCTTTTGTTTCTAGGATTTTGTCAAACTCTCCGGGAGCGTGATTGGTTGAACCTTTGAAAAACAAGTGTTCCAAAAAGTGAGAAACACCGTTATTTTCGTCATTTTCGTTAATCGAACCTGTTTTTATCCAAGTATCAATTGTCACAATCGGATTAGACTTAACCTCTTGAATAACAACTGTTTGCCCGTTATCGAGTTTATATACATTGAAATCCGCAGCAAAAGCACAACCCGTACAAATAAATACTGCCAAAAGAACTAACAATTTCTTCATATTATCCCCTTCAAAAATTTATTATTATCTATGTAAACATAATACAATAAATTTTTAAATTAGAGAATAGGTTAATTAAAAAGCAATTCTTTTTGGATAATCTTTAGGTATTTTCCATCCGTTGCGTTGAATTATTGCAGTGCAATAAGCTCCTCTATATTTGCAACCGGCCCCAGAAGCATTATATAAAGAAACATCATTACCATCCCATCCATATAAATTAGCTTCCATTCTTTTTCCATATAGCCACTTCCAAGATGAAGAATTTGAAATAGGGTAAAATACAAACTCAAACGCACAATTTCCGCTATTATTTTCTTGAGCAATACATTTTTCAGCATTTTTAGGGAAAAATGCAATATCTCTATTTTCATGACCTGCAAAAGTAAATGCACTGCCATCTTCAAAGAAATATAACATTCTTCTTTGTCCACTAAAATCAGTTACGTCTTTTTTATCAATAATTTTTAAATATGGTGCAAGATAATTATTAAAAGACCTGTCATTATCATCTGCTCTATTTATATAATTTCCATCTTCGTCTTTTTGATCATCATTAAAATAAGTCCATGTTTCAACATCACCATTATCTTTTATAGACATAGATATTGCTTGGTTCATTGTAGAATAGAATTTTTTCAACCTTGTCTCAACAACTTGATTACGATAATTTTGGATTAATGCAGGCATAGTTAATGCTGCAACAATTCCAACGATGCCGAGAGTGATGAGAACTTCCGCCAATGTAAAAGCAGGTCGTTTTAGTGAAAAGTGAGACGTGAAAAGTGAAAAGTCCGTATCGGTAAAGTTATTTAGGATTAAATCACCAACACATGTCATTGCGCACTTGTTGCGCAATCTTTTATCAACATTGATAGAACCTAAATTAAGTTCATGGTAACATTCGTCATCTTGAGCATTAGCGAAAGATCGCAGTGTTGATAATACTTTACCGCCCATGCGATACTTCGGACTATTGTCCTCAGTATGACGTTTCACGTCATTGCGGGCGATAGCGTGGCAATCCAGTCTATTATTCAACTCATGACTTAACCCTCTCTCGTGGTTGTAATTCACTTCGTTCAAACAACCACACTCTCTCCCAAGAGAGAGTATATTCCTTTTTCTGAAAACGACTTTGCCTCTATGCATCTTTGCATCCAGACATCTTAAAATTAGATAAAAAACATGACTATGAGAGGGTTTTAGACTATTGCCCCCCCCCCGATGCAACTAAATAATCTCTTTTTCATAAAAATTCCTCTCTATTTCTATATTACATTATCATTTTAACAAATTTCTTGAAGTTTTTCAAGTACGTGTCCTAGTTCAACACATATTAGACTAAGCAC
>CALEJY010000139.1 GCA_937898445.1 uncultured Candidatus Melainabacteria bacterium
AATAACTATGGCCAGCGAAATAACCTTTACACTTTTAAATATATTCTTTTTCATTTGAATACTCCTTATTTTAATATTATTTTTACAATTATAACAATGTCTATAAACTCCACTTGGATAAGCATTATATTCATCCCCAATTCTAATCTGAAGATGTTCTCTATCCCAACAAACTGGACAAAATGGTCCGTCTTTTGTTCCATCTTTTTTCAAATCCCAATATACTTTATTTTCGAATACCATATTATGTTCAACCTTTTGAGAAAGTTGTTGCTTCAAGTCTAGATTTTCTTGTCTTAAATTTAGAATTTCTTCTTTTAAATCAACAATAAGTGATTTTAATTCAATATTTTGAGTACTATCAGCAATCTCCTTTATTGCTTTAATATTATCTAATGTTGTTTTTATATCCATATATTACTCCTTACTTTTTATCTTTAGGTGGACAAGGATCATTTCCATGACTATCTGATTGAGATATCTTTCCGTCTTTATTATGTATTTTTAATTCAGTTCCTTGATTTTTGCTTATTTCACGAGTTTTCTTAACCACTTCACTTTTTGTATCACCAACAACTGAAGCTCTTTCTGCACCAGCCCTCTTACCTTGCCATTGATTAGTTTCTTTGTTAAATGTTACATGGTGAGAATTTGTTTTTCGTTTGTCAGCCATTTTTACCTCCTTTATACTTTTACCCTAATTTGACCAGTGAGAAGTTTTTGCATTAAACCTTTTTTCTGCTCCTTTAACTTCTCTAATTTAGAATTTAATAATTGTATTTCTTTATCACTTTTATTTAATATTTCTGCAATTTTTTGTTGTTCTTTTGAATCTTTTGGATGGTATAGTAGCATATTAAAGAAATCTTCTGTTGCCATATTTAATAAGCCGTGATTTCTTGCACCTTCTTGTGCTATCATTTTTATTTTACAATTCAACATTCCTGCTTCAAAATAATATTTCCAAAAATCAGAACAATTGTCTGAATTATTTAGTTTAAAGCAAATGTATAAGCTTGAAACAACCCCTTTTTCATACAGGTCAAGTCTTTTGATTGCACCTAATGGATAACCGTTTGAATAACTCTTATTATATGCAAATTCGCCATTATTTAATAAGATATATTTTGAAGTATCTACACTTGCAATTCTTTTATTATAAAAATCTTTTTGACTAATTAAACCATTTTGTGCAGATATCGTTAAAATATTGCTGTTTAATTCTTCATTTTTACGAGTAATGCGTTCAAATATACTATTGAATTTGGAATGAGTCCATTTGCTGTTATATCCAGAAAGTCTTATTTTACCTATTAATAAATTTTTCATAAGAGCTTTATGGAAAATTTCTTTTTGCTCAATGAGTTTTTCGAAAGCTTCAATTCCGTCATCCCAAACGGATAATATCTCCGCAATTTTTTCTTGTTCATTTTTGGATGTTGGGTAAGCAATACTATATTTTTGAACTTGAGGAACTGTTAATTGAGGAACTCCCGTAGATTCATTTCTAAATTTAATTTGTGTTATAAAAAAACTTAGAGCTTTTGTATCAATATTTTTTTTTGCAATAGCTGTTACTAAACGACCTATTGGTGTAAAAAATGGTTCGTGAAAAAATACTCGCCCTATATCTCCTCGCCCAGTTATTGTTATGGCTTCTTGATCAATAGTATATTTCGAGCTATATCCATACAAACCTTTTTTTTCAATAGAATTTGAATAAATTGGGTAACAATGTGTTTTTGTTTTATTTCTTGAAAATATAGTTTTATTCACGTCACCACCAGCTGTAAAATTAAACAGTTCGAAAAGTTTTGCGACTTCCCAATCTTCAGGAATCCAGCCAAGTTTTGTTTTCTTATAACCTTTTTTATTTTTTATTAGCACATTATTGCTCATTGTACGTTCCTCTTATAAATTCAAACATCTTGTCAAATGCTTCTTGTTTGGAATTACATAACAAGTTCTCGAATTTTCTATTATTTTTCTTTACTACAACACCCCATTTCTTTAATCTGGGACGATTAGTTATTTCTATTTTGTATGTATATTTTGCACCAACTCCATTCCATTCAAGACCATTTTTTGCTGGAGTCCAGTCATATATAATATTTAATTTTGATAATGCATTCTTAAACTCAGTAATTGATTTATAACGTTTATTCGGATCTTTATTTGTTGCTTTATTTATTATTCGCATCAATTTATCAGGAACCCATGGCATAAAGCCTATTTTAGATACGAGTTTACCACAAATTAAATCTTTATTATTAATTTTTGAATCTTTAATTATTTGTGACCAATTTGCATAGTTATTAATGATTCTATAAAGAGTTATACCTGCCGCATAAATATCCGTTTGCACATTACTTTGCATAGTTTGAAACCATTCTGACGCTAAATGTGTAGTATATCCATTTGGATTTTTCAAACACTCTTCAAATGTATTGCTTAATCCGAAGTCAGAAAGTTTAGGATTATAGCTTTCATCCAATAATATATTATCGGGTTTAATATCTCTGTGTAAATATCCTTGACCATGCATATACTCCAATGCGAATAATATTTTTATAAATAAGTCAATTGAATTTTTTACAGATATAAAATGTGTTTTCATAAATGAACCTAATGTACCATT
>CALEJY010000140.1 GCA_937898445.1 uncultured Candidatus Melainabacteria bacterium
TACAAATATTATTGAAATGGCGCTTTATACAGTTGAACGCACTCGGGTATTACCCAACATGAATTAAATAAACTAAAAAACTTAACCCTCGCATCTGTTTTGCTTTAAATATTTGTGAGAATATAATAAAAATTTTATATTTTGTTTCCTTAATTAACTTACGACTTTTTCAACAAAAGTCGTTTTTTATTATGTTTAAGTTAATTTTTGGAAAAATCAATTATAAAATAGTTTTTAGCCTATCAATAACAAATTCCATTGCACCTTGTTGAGAAGCAAAAACAGTTTTGCAATCCTCGCAAGCTTGTGCGTAAAACTCTTTATCTGAAAGTAATTTTGCCATATAATTTGTTAATTCTTGCGGATTTTTTACAACTTTACCGGCCTTAGAACGCCCCAAAATCCAATAAATATCTCGGAAATTATGGATAGATGGACCGGAAATTGTAGGTTTGTCATAAACAATAGCCTCAAGTGGGTTATGACCGCCGGTTTTGTTAAAACTTCCGCCAATGAACGCAAAATCACAGATTTGATACATTTTGCTAAGTTCGCCCATTGTATCAAGAATAATGATTTCGTTGTTTTCAAAAGTGTCATTATTTGAACGTTGACCAAATTTCAAACCTGTTTTTTCTGTCAAACTTTTTACTTCGTTCAATCTTGTCAAATGTCTTGGAGCGATTAAAAGTTTGATGTCCGGAAAATCTTTTTTGAGTTTTGTAAAAGCGTTCAAAACAATCTCGTCTTCGCCCTTGTGAGTGCTTCCTGCAATAATAATTCTGTTTGAACCTTTTCCGATTTCAATATCTGCATCAACTCTTTTTACATCAAATTTAAGGTTTTTCATAACCTGCGTTTTATCTTTCGGTGCGCCGATTTGAATAAATTTTTTCTTGTCTTCTTCACTCTGAGTAAGGATTTCGGTGTAGTTTTTGAATAATTCTTTGAAAAATCCCTTTAAAAACTTATATGATTTGAAAGTTGCATCAGAAATTCTGCCGTTGATTACAAAAAGCGGAATACCTTTTTTGTGGCAATATGCTGCAAAAGTCGGCCACAATTCTGTTTCAGCAATTAGAACAACACTCGGATTAATCTTATTCAAGAATTTTTCTACGCAAAAAGTAATATCGAACGGGAAATATGTTATAAAATCTGCAACATTATCATACTTTTTATGTGCAATCTCTTGTCCTGTCTTTGTTCCGGTGGTTACAACAATTTTGTAGTTAGGAAAAGTTTCTTTTGTCTTTTTGATTAAATTTTCAAGAGCAATGACTTCTCCAACAGAAACCCCGTGAAACATAATAACTTTGTCACCCAAATCAGGAGCATCAAAATCGCCGAACTTTTCTTTCCAGCCGAAAGATTTTCCTTCGATTTTTCTAACTGCCGCATATACAGGTAACGAGATTAAAAATAAGATTGTTGATAAAATTCTATAAATAAGCATGCCATGATTATAGCATAAAATCTGTTCTTGGATGTTAACAACAGATTTATTTAAGTGGAAGCTATGCAGCTACCCGCCACATATATTTTCCCCTATTGACAAGTTTTTTGAAAAATCTTAAAATACTGGTATGGCTATAGCGTATTTAAGTTTAGGTTCAAATAAAGGTGACAGAATTGGTTTTGTGCAACAGGCAACAAGTCTTTTGAATGCTGCTGATGGAATTTCTTTGATTAGAACTTCTGCTTTTTATGAATCTGAACCGTGGGGAATGGATACTAAAAACTGGTTTGTTAATGCGGTTGTTGAGGTAAAAACAACTCTTTCTCCGCAAAAATTGTTGGAAGAATGCCAAAGAATTGAGGCACAATTAGGGCGCAAACGTGATATTGAACAAAAAGGCTATCAAGATAGAACAATAGATATTGATATTTTGTTCTATAGCAAAGAAATTGTGAATGATGAAAACTTGACAATCCCTCACAAATACTTGCATTTAAGAGCTTTTACGCTGGTACCGTTGTTGGAATTAATCCCAAATTTTGAACATCCGGTTTTGCATAAAACGATTACTCAATTGCATGACGATTTAGAAAATCCTGAAATGGTGTTTTTGTATGGTACAAGAGTTGAAATCTAAGGTCGTAATCATTGGCGGAGGACCTGCCGGATGTATTTGTGCGTATTTTTTGCAAAATGATTTTGAGGTTACTGTTATTGAGAAAAATTCCCCTCTAAAAACTCTTTTGCCTACAGGGGGTGGAAGGTGTAATCTTTGTCATGCGGAATTTGATTTTAGGGAGTTAGCAAAAAATTATCCTAGAGGAGAAAAATTTTTATATTCTGTTTTCTCAAAGTTTTCAACATCTGATACGATTGAGTTTTTTGAAAAGATTGGTGTTGAAACTTATGTTCAGGAAAATATGCGAGTTTTTCCGCAATCTAATAGCTCAAAAGATGTTAGAGAGCGTTTTTTGAAAAGTTTAAGTAAGGTTAAATTCGTAAAAGAAAATGCGTTGAGAGTGAATGTTTTGGAAAATGGATTTTCGGTTGTAACAGATATGAGAGCGTATAAGGCTGATTATGCCGTAGTTTCGACCGGAGGACATTCTACTTATGATTTGATTAAGATGTTAGGACACAAGATTGTTCCGCCAAAACCTGCACTTGTAGGTCTTTTGA
>CALEJY010000141.1 GCA_937898445.1 uncultured Candidatus Melainabacteria bacterium
ACCGATTTCTGTTGCTTTTTGTGCCATAGATTTAGTTATATTTATCAATGCTAAGTTGGCTTCGTATGCACGTTGTGCCAATATTGCATCTGCCATATCAACTGCAGGGTTTACGTTTGATGCTCTTATATATCCGTTTGCGTCTGCATCTGGGTGTCCAGGTCTATAAATTTTATCTCCTAATGTCGGATCTTCTACACATCCATTAAACACTACCCCACCTTGCAAATAAGGTAAAGTACCTACCCCAAAAACATCCTCTTTCATCGTATTCATCAAACCGTGAAAAGAAATATCTTCTGTCGCATTCAAAATAGGTATTTTTCTTACGTAATTCGGAGTATCAACGTTCGCAATGTTTTTTGCGTGAATATCCATCCTCAAGCCATGAGCTTTTAAGGCATTTGCTCCGATATTCATTGATTCCATTATACTCATAATTTACGCCTTTCTTTGTGTTGTAATAGAAACCATCTCCCAACTGAGGTTAGAGGAGAGTTTTAGTTATTACTTACCGACATTTATAACTGTTTTCATCTCTGTAATTATATTAGACATTCTTCTCGTTGCCATCGTATAAAGAAGTGAGTTTTCTTGTAATTCCATCAATTCATTTGCTGGATCGATTTCTTCATAAGTTTGTTCATCAATTACACCTGATGGTCCTAACTTTTCAGACAATTTTGTTTCTAAAGGACTGTTCATTGAATTTAAGTAATCACCAAAATTCACATCACGACGAACATAACCCGGAGTATCCATATTGGCAAGGTTTGAACCCAAAGCTCTTTGTCTTTGAGTAATCAAATCCATCATCAATGTAACTTTTCCCATATTGTCTAGTGATGTAAACATTTTTGTCCTTTCTTTTCATTTCCTTCGCCACGTCGGGGAGAGGGTGGCACAGGGTGACAGGTGAGGGGAATTTTCCTCTTTTATTTATTCCGCATGAATGCAGAACATATAGCTAACGCTATCTATTCTCTAATGTTAATTGCCTTGTTATACATATCATCAACAACCTTCATCATACGTGTACTTGCCAACAAAGAGGCATTTAGTCTTAACATATCAGAAGTTGAAGAATAGATATTAGTATTAGAATTTTCAATGTTGTTTTGGCAGAAACAATTGTGATTTCTAACCAACATCGGATCACCTGAATCTGCAGTTGCAACGAGCTTATTCATACCTCTTTGTTCAAGATTTTCTTGAGAAGCAAATCTAACAAGAGGAATTGTCCCCAACTTTTTAGGTTTTGTATTTGCTGCATCATAAGAATAAACTTCACCATTCGGTTTAATTTCGAATTTATAACAGTTTGCAGGGATTTTAATTCCTTCACCAACAATCCAATCATCTGTAGTTACAAGATAACCGTCTTTTCCTTGCTTGAATGCACCATCTCTTGTGTATGCAACTTCGCCTTCCGGAGAAACCACCGGAATATAGCCTGTTCCGTCAATTGCGACATCATACGGATTGCTTGTAACCTGAATTGAACCTTGACGAGTTTCTGTTCTTATTGCTCCTGTCAAATATCCGTCTTCGTTAAGCATTTGTTCAAAAGTTACTGTTTTGTAACCTTTTGTGTTCATATTCGCAAGATTATTAGCAACATAACCCAGTTTTTCAAACTGAGTTGTTACGTTACTTACACTTTTTCTTACAATACCTTGCATACTGTACATAATTAATTACCTCTTATTATGAAGTTGTTCCCAACTGGGAAATCACTTTTTGTAAATTTTGGTTTTGAATCATAAAAATTTGTCTGTTTGCTTCAAAGTTCCTAATTACCGGCATCATTGAAATAAACTCGTTTTGCAAAGCTACGTTTGAATATTCATTGTAACCTTGTTTTACTTGCGGATCCATTACCAAAACTCCGTTTGTATCTACAACACCAATACATCCGGCTTGTTCAAACTTGTTAGTTTTTCTATTCAAAACACTAACCATACCTTTTGCGTTAACTTTTACATCTTCAATCTTTTCCGGTACAATCGGAAGTTTTATTGGAGTTCCTGCATTAGAAAGCACTTGCCCGTCTTCTAATGTCAAAAGATTTCCTGATTTATCTAGTTTAAAACGCCCATCACGAGTTAATTTCACACCTTCTGCAGTTTGGGTTTGAAAATAACCTTTGTTAGCTAACGCCAAATCAAGAGGGTTATCAGACATAGCAATACGACCGACTTTATCATCAATTGTTTGAGAAAGTCCATGTATGCCAATATATTCGGTAAAAGAAGAAACGATAGGGTCTTTTCTTTGATAACCGATTTTATCAAACCCAGTTACGTTTTCGTTGTACATACCGATTAATTCACTTTGAACATGCATTGCCCTAAGCGATGCCGTTAAGCCTTTTTCACAGTATCTAATTCCACCGTTAATTTTCATGACTACCTCTTTTTCTAATACAATCGGATAATTACATGTTTATTTCAATAAATACGAAATAAATCATCCATTTGTATTAGATGTCATGAATTTAATTATATTTTTTTCAAAGTCAACATTTATTCAATTATTTGATAAAGAGTTGGAGCTTCTTGAACAGAAACATTATTTGCCGGAACTTTCAAAACTTTCGCACAAACCGTTCTATTCGCATATTCTATACGAATTTCATCCCCTTCTTTAATTTGTTTTGCAGGTTTTGCAGGATTACCGTTTACAAAAACTCTCCCTGTATCAGAAACCTCATTTGCAACTGTTCTTCTTTTTATTAATCTTGAAACTTTTAAAAACTTATCTAATCTCATATTATCTCCTTTTACTTATATTATAATTTATGATATAATTTGTCTAGAGGGTATAAATGATAAAGAAAATATTTTTAACCATAATTACATTATTATTCATTCAAACAATAACAAATGCAGCAACTATAAAATTTGTACAAGTTACAGATAGCCACTATATTGCAAATGATCAATACAGAACTGAAACTTTGCAAAAAGCAGTAAATAATATTAACGACGAAAAAGATATTGCTTTTGTTGTTTTTACAGGTGACAATATAGATTCGCCTAAGGAAGAATATCTTCCTGATTTTGTCAAAACAATTAATAAATTAAAAATCCCATATTATTTGGTAATCGGTAATCACGACGTATTCAAAAACAACGGACTTTCTAAAAAGCATTATCTTGAAATCGTAAAAGACAACAACTGTTTTTACAAATACAAAACACCGAATTATGTATTTAAGAAAAACGGATTTGTATTTATAGTTTTGGATGGCGCAAAAGAAGTTATTCCGGGTTCTAACGGGTATTATAAAGAAAATACTCTAAAATGGCTTGACAAACAATTAACCAAATACAAAAATGATCCTGTAATAATTTTCCAACACTTCCCAGTTGTTATGGCTAAAGAAATTCCATCACATAGCGTTTATAAAAAAGAAAATTATCTTGATGTAATAGACAAACACGACAACGTAATTTCTGTTGTGGCAGGACATTTGCACGCAAATGGCGAAGTTATGAGAAATGGAGTTTACCATATTACATCACCTACACTTATTGGCGAACCTCCTGTTTATAAGGTAATCACAGTTGTTACAACAAAAGGATTTTCTCCAATGATATACACTGAACTTAAAGAAGTTCAATAATCAATAGGATTGCATTTTTTTATTAAAAATACTATAATTAGAAAAGATATAAGAAGGATAATAGGAAAATAATATAAATGGATAATTCCGGTAATACAATATTTAATTTGTTTGTTATAGCGTTTTTACTATTTTCAAACGGTTTTTTCGTAGCATCTGAATTTGCTATGGTAAAAGTTCGAAAAACAAGAATTGAACAACTCACAAACGAAGGTAATTTCAACGCAAAAATTGCACTAGAAGCTCTAAAAGATTTAGATAAATTTATTGCGGCAGTTCAATTAGGTGTAACAATTTCAAGTATCGGCTTAGGTTGGGTTGGCGAAGGCACACTTGCTCGAATTATTGAACCGATATTTGCATTCTTACCGGGAATTGGCAAAAATATAGCAACACATACTGCTTCTGTATCAATTGCATTCGCTTTAATCACTTTTTTCCACGTTGTATTGGGCGAACTTATTCCAAAATCTATTGCGCTTGAATACACAGAAAAAACAGCTTTGTTAGTCGCAAGACCAATGCAAATTTTGACATTCTTCTTCAATCCGTTTATTTGGTTGTTGAACGGTTTTGGCAATCTTGTATTAAAACTCTTGCACATACCACATTCACATAAAGGTTCGCTTGTTCACTCAACAGAAGAACTTGATATGCTTGTAAACGCAAGCTATGACGGCGGAGTTTTGAACGAAACAGAAAAAGATATGTTGCATAACGTATTCAAGTTTTCTGATTTGACCGCAAAACAAGTTATGGTTCCGAGAACTGATATGATTTGTATTCCGATTGATATGCCACTAGAAGAATTAAACAAACTTGCAGAAGAAAACCAATATACAAGATATCCGGTTTATGAAGATGATATTGATCATATTATAGGATTGGTTCACGTAAAAGATTTGTATTCTTTGTCTGTAAAAGATGAAGTTTGCCCGATTTCAAAGATTTTGAGAGATGTTTTATTAGTTCCTGAAACAATTACAATGGATAATTTGGTTTTGGAATTTAAAAAGCGCAAAGGTCAAATGGCAATTGTAGTTGACGAATTTGGCGGAACATCAGGGCTTGTGACATTGGAAGATGTTATTGAAGAAATCTTCGGCGATGTTCAAGATGAATTTGACGTTGAAGAAGAAGTTACAGACGAAATCAAAGAAGTTGCACCAAATACATATATTGCAAATTCAATGATGAGATTGGATGAATTTGCAGAATTTTTCGGAATTAACGAAAAAGATATTGATGATGACGATATTGATACAATCGGCGGATTAGTTGTAAAACAATTGGGAAGATTGGCTCAAGTAAATGATACTGCGACATTCAACAATATAACTTTTGTAGTAAAAGAAGTTGATGGCGCAAGAATTACAAAACTAGAAATCATCAAACACGACGAAACCAAACCTGATGAAGACAAGAAGGAAGAAGAAGTTTAGATAGATTGATTAAATTGAAAAGGGTGAAGTTTGTTTGAACTTCACCTTTTTTATTTCTCTAATAAGTCATTTGCCAATTGTCATTTAATATTTTACCAAAACAACCAGAATCACGATTTTTCAAACAAAGCTCTTGAAAAGATTTTTCTCTATCTTCAGAAGATAAAGGTGCATTCCCTCTTAAAGGGAAGGAGCTAATTTTTCGTAACAGACTAATCAGCCAAGCCT
>CALEJY010000142.1 GCA_937898445.1 uncultured Candidatus Melainabacteria bacterium
GTTTAGTTTCCTAAAAAAATGAAACTTAGTCTAATATGTGTTTGAACTTGTACAGGGGGTGTAAAAAGAAATCATTATTTCAAATATTTTTGCAAAATTAGTTTTTTCAAAGCATTTGAATAAACTGCTTTCGGCTCAATTGCAAGAACTTTATCCAATGTTTCTACTGCCCCCTTATAATCTTCCAATTTCTTTTGCACTACTGCCTTGTAATACAAAGCATCAATAAATTTTGGATCAAGTTCTATAGCTTTGTCAAAATCAGCTATTGCAGATTTTAATTTTTCATTACTTGCTTCTTTATCAGCCAAAAGTGCTTGCGCACGGTTGTAATAAGCGTCAATCATTTTGTGGTTTAATTCAATTGCTTTTGTGTAATTTTCGTATGCAGTTTCGTATTCCCCAATATGATGAAAAACTATTGCTATTGAAAAATAAGGCATAGCCTCATCAGGGTTTAGCGCAATTGCTTTATCTAACGAATGTAAAGCCTCGTCAAACTTTCCTTCATTTGTTTCTGATATTCCTTTATCCAAATAAAATTTATAATCGTGTTCCATTTTTTATTCCTTTTTGTTAAAAATTCTATCTGAAACAAAAGTCGTTTACAATATTTAAAAAATTAGTTATAATCAAATCATGAATATTCTTTTTATAACAGACTTATATCCCGTTAAAGATGATGAAAAAACGACACCGAGAACGCTTTTTGATTTCGTAAAAGAATGGAAAAAACAGGGGCATAAGGTTGATGTTATAAAACCAAATTTTATTTTAAATTCTTTTTTGCGCAAAAAAACGTTTTATAAAACCGGAAAATATAATGATGTTTTTAATGTAAATTATTGGACACCGTTTTGGTTTAGCGTGCAAAAAAAATTGCCGAATTTATCTAACTATGATATTGTTATTGCGCACATGCCATCAGGTATTTTGTTTGCAGATAAGTTGGGATTACCTTTTGTTGCAGGAGTGCATAATTCTGATATTGAAGTTTTGACAAAACCTTTATATAAAATCCATTTTAAAAATAGATTAGAAAAAGCTTTGAAAAACGCAAAATTAATAGCTTGCAGGTCTTTTGTTTTGAAAGAAAAATTGCTGAAATTATATCCGGAGTTTGAAGAAAAAACTTTTGTTGCACCGTCTGGAATTGATGAAAAATTTATTATAGATGCAAAAAATGAAAATTTTCATTCTCCCATAAAAGTTTTAACTTGTGCGCACTTTAAAAAACGAAAAAATATTGATAAAGTTATAGAAGCTTGCAAAGGACTGGAAAATATTGAATTGACTGTGATTGGGGATGGGAAAGAGCGTAAAGTTTTAGAAAAGATTGATAAAAATGTAAAATTTTTAGGAAGATTATCTCATAGTAAAGTTCTTGAGAAAATGAGAGATAGTGATATTTTTGTACTACCTAGTATTGGTGAAACATTTGGTATGGTTTATTTAGAGGCTATGGCAAGTGGTTGTATTACTGTCTGCACAAAAGGTGACGGGGTTGATGGAATTATTAAAAACGGCGAAAATGGTTTTTTAGTTGAGCCAAATTCAAAAAGCGTTAAAGAAACACTTCTTAATATAAAAAATATGGATATAAAAACCTTAAACACCTTACGTATCAATAGTTTTAACACTATTAAAAACTACACATCCGCCATTTGTGCGGAAGAATATTTGCAACAAATTTTAAAGATTTTGTAAAGATTTGACATCATGTAGGCATGTTTTTGGTAGTATTAAGTCTGGGTTGGTGATTTACCCTTTTTTGTAGAGTAGCCGAAACCTTATGACCCGAAAGGAAAAAATTAATGAACAAAATTTTAATCGTACTTTTGACACTTTTATTTAACATTCAGCAGGCTAACGCATTTAATATTGATGCGTTTATGGATAAAAACGTTGCGCCAGTGTCCGATGCTATTGCTGCGGTTATTTTCCATCCAATTCATGTTTTTGGCGCTGATGTTCCGATTATTATATTTTGGATTTTGTTCGCAGGAATATTTTTCACTTTCTATTTGAGAGGTATTGCTGTTTGGGGCTTTAAACACGCTATTGAAGTTGTTTGCAAACCTAAAAAATCAGGCGGTGACGGATCTGGTGAAACTTCTGCGTTCCAAGCTTTGATGACTGCTTTGTCAGGAACTATCGGACTTGGAAGTATTGCAGGTGTTGCTATTGCGATTTCAATGGGTGGTCCTGGAGCTGCTTTTTGGATTATCGTAGGTGCGCTTTTGGGTATGTCTTTAAAGTTTGTAGAAGCTTCTTTGGCGGTAAAATACAGAAGATTTAACCTTGACGGTTCAATTTCAGGTGGACCAATGCACTATATGGCACACGGTTTAACTCGTAAGAAAATGAGATGGTTAGGTCAGCCTTTATCTGTAATGTTCGCAATTCTTTGTATTTGCGGTGGTATTACAGGTGGTAATATGATCCAAATCAATCAGGCTGCAAACCAATTCGTAAACGTTTGTGGTGGTGAAAACGGTTTTATGCACAACTTCCACTGGGTAATCGGTTTGGGTATGGCAATTGTTGTTGGTTTAATCGTTATCGGTGGTATTAAAAATATCGTTAAAGTTACGGAAAAAATCGTTCCGTTGAAGATTTTCATATATTTGTTTGCAGCAATGGCAGTAATTATTTGCAATATCAAGCTTGTTCCGCATGCCGCTTGGATTATTGTGAAAGAGGCTTTCAAACCGGAATCAATTTATGGCGGTATGTTTGTTGCAATGATTATGGGTTTAAGACGTTCTGTTCAGTCAAACGAAGCAGGTACTGGTTCTGCTCCGATTGTTTATGCGACTGTAAAAACTGACGAACCTTTATCTCAAGGTTTTGTTGCATTGCTTGACCCGTTCTTGACAGGTTTTATGTGTACATTGACGGCTTTTGCGATTGTAATTACAGGTGTTTATAAAACTCACGCCGGTCATACATCAGGTATTGAAATGACATCAGATGCTATTTCTTCTGTAATGCCATTCTTCCCAACTCTTTTGGCTGGTATTGTTTTACTTTACGCTTTGTCAACAATTATCAGTTGGGCTTATTATGGTCAAAAATCTTGGAACTTCTTGTTCGGAGAAGGCAGAAAGAGAACTTTGACTTTCCAATTTATTTATTGCGCATTTATTTTAATCGGTTCAGTATTGAACGTAACTTCTGTAATTAATATTACTGATGCGATGATGATTGCAATGTCTATTCCAAACATTATTGCAATGTATATTTTAGCTCCTGAAATCAAAAAAGATTTGGCGGAATATTGCAGAATACACCAAATTGGCAAATGGATTAACAGAGATTGGTTAAAGCCGGCAGAAGTTCCTGCTGAAATTGATGAGGAGGATGAAGTTTCATGTCAGATCAACAAATTATCATAACAGTTTCAGGCGTAGACAAAGTTGGTATTGTTGCGAAAGTTTCAGCAGTATTGGCAAAGTTTGAAGTTAATATTGAAGATATTAAACAAACTCTTATGCAAGGACATTTTGTAATGTTTATGTTGTGTAATATTGAAAAATCAAGCTATTCTTTTAAAGAAATCAAAGAAGCTTTAACTCAAACCGGAGAAGAACTTGGAATGGAAATTTGGGTTCAGAGAAAAGAAATTTTTGACAATATGCACAATATTTAATTTTTGAGGATTTCGATTTGAAGATTTTAGGTATAGATCCGGGAATTGGTATTGTTGGTTATTCTCTTGTCGAGTTTGATGGAGAAAATCCTGTTTTGTTGCATTCGGGGTCTATTCAAACACAAAAAAATTCTAAAGAAACTGCAAGATTGTTAGAAATTTGGGAAGATATGAATACAATTATCGACAAGTACAAACCTGATTGTGCAGCGATTGAAAAATTGTTTTTCTTCCGAAACAGAACCACTGTTATGCCAGTTGCGCACGCTAGAGGCGTGATTTTGACCGCATTAGAAAAATATAAAGTTCCAATTTATGAATACACTCCGATGGAAGTTAAACAGGTTTTGACAGGTTATGGCAGAGCGGATAAAAAAGAAGTTGAACAGATGGTAAAATTTTCTCTCGGTGTGGAAAATCTTCCAAAACTTGATGATACGGTCGATTCTATTGCAATTGCAATTTGCCATACCCGTTCGCTTGTGCTAGGATAAGACTTATGGAAATAAATTTTATTTTATTAAAACAGATTGCGATTTTGAGTGCGTTTTTTGGAGCAGTACTTGGAGCGATTACGTTAATTCCTTATTTGGGAGTTGTTGCGTTTGTATTTTTAATATGCCTTATTGCTCCGCTTGTAATTTGGCTTTTGGTCAAATACAACTGTTTGTCACTCTCGTCAATCAAAGATAGCGTAATTGTAGGCGCAATTGCCGGATTTGTTGCATATATGGGATTTTCTATTGTATATGTTCCTATATCGGTTTTGTTGATGAAAGTTTTTCATCTTGCGGCAAATGCGGGAGTTGGGTTTATGCTTGGTAATGCAACTTTCTTTTTGCTTGTTGTAATCTCTCTTTTTATGGGAGTTTTGGGAGCTACAATTAACGCTTTTACAGGGTTTTTAACATTTTATGTATTAGATTTTATTAATTCAATAGAGAAAAAGGGAAAATAAATGGCAGAATTTCATTCAAAAATAAAAACAATCGAGTGGGTAGATAATTATTCAAAAATGGTAGATCAAACTGTTTTGCCGTATGAATTTAAGTATGTAAAAATTACGACAGGACAAGGAATGTTTGATGCAATCAAAACTATGATTGTTCGAGGTGCGCCGGCTATTGGTGTTGCAGGTGCGCATGGCGTTGTTTTGTATGCACAAGAGTTGGCAGAAGCAGAGCTTTCTCGTAACGAATTTGTTAAACAATTGATGGAAAAAGCTGATTATATGGCGACTTCTCGCCCAACAGCCGTAAATTTGATGTGGGCTTGTGCAAAGCAAAAAGAAATTATTCAAAATTCTAAATCAGATATAAAAGGAATTGTTGAAGAATTAAAACAAAACGCAATCAGACTTGAAAACGAAGATATTGCAATTAACAAAAAAATCGGTGATTACGGCGCAGAAGTTGTTCCCAAAGGCGCAACTATTTTAACCCATTGCAATGCAGGTGGATTAGCAACTGTTGGTTATGGTACAGCGTTGGGTGTTGTACGTTCTGCATTTGCTAATGATCCGACAATTCAGGTTTTTGCGGATGAAACAAGACCTCGTCAACAAGGCGCAAGAATTACGACTTTTGAACTTACTATGGATGGAATTCCGACAACTTTGATTACTGATGGAATGTGTTCATATTTTATGAAAAAAGGTATGATTGATATGG
>CALEJY010000143.1 GCA_937898445.1 uncultured Candidatus Melainabacteria bacterium
CTCAAAAATTGGAAGAAGTTGTTGGGCAAGAGCATATTAAAAAAGCGTTAAGAAATGCAATTGAATTGGATAAGATTTCTCATGCTTATCTTTTTACCGGTCCACGTGGAACAGGTAAAACATCTACTGCACGTATTTTTGCGAAATCTTTAAACTGTAAAGAAGGCCCGACAATTAATCCGTGCGGAGTTTGCGAAAACTGTATTGATATTACAAATTCTACTCCAATGGATGTTATTGAAATCGATGCTGCAAGTAACAGAAAAGTTGAAGATGCTCAAAATATCTTGGAAAAGGTTATGTATGCGCCTGTAAATAGCAGGTATAAGATTTATATTATTGACGAAGTTCACATGCTTTCTACGACTGCATTTAATGCGTTGTTAAAAACGTTAGAAGAACCGCCTAAAAACGTTATCTTTATCCTTGCGACAACAGAAGTTCATAAGGTTTTGGATACTATCAAAAGCCGTTGCCAAAGATTTGATTTTAAACGTATTACAACTGATGATATTGTAAAACATCTTAGATATATCGCTGATAATGAAAAAATTAATATTACTGATGATGCGTTGTTTACAATTGCTAAAAATTCAGCAGGCGGAATGCGTGATAGTATAGCTCTTTTAGATCAATTGAGTGTTTTAGATGGTGAAGAAGCTATTTCAACTGATGATATCAACAATCTTTTGGGCAGACTTTCTTTTGATACATTAAATTCTCTTGCTGATAAAATTGTCAAATCTGATTCGCAAGGTGCAATTGAAGATTTGGAAAAGATTTATAATTCAGGAAATGAACCTGTTCAAATTTTGACGAACTTGATGGATTATTTGAAAAATCTGTTGATTATAAAAAATTGCAGAAAAGAAATTGTATTTGAATTAACTCAGGCTAATGAGGCGCAAGTTGAGGCTTTATCAAAACAAATTGAAAACTTGGAAACTCATCAAATTGTATTTTTGATTGATAAGTGTTCTGAATATATCAAAGAATTGAAATTGACTAACAATCCTCGTTTGTGGTTGGAAGTCGCAATTATTGATTTGGCAAATTTAACCGAAAACACATCTTTAGTTGAACTTCAAAATCGAATTGCAAGATTGGAAGGTGGAGCGGTTCAACCTGTAAAAGTTGCTGCTTATAAAACAGCACCAACTCCTGTTATGAAGCCGGAAATGGGACATGCTAAACCTGATATTGTAAAACAAATGCAAAAGGTAGAAGAAGTTAAGCCTGAACCTGTTAAAAAAGTTGAAAATTCAATTCCGGCTCCGCAAAGCAAGCCAACTGTTGAACATTCTGCTCCAAAAGAAGAAGGTAGTGAAGATTTTTCACCAATGCCAAAATCAAAACCGGCTGATGGAACAGATATTTCTGTTTTATGGGGTCAATTGCTTACACTTATTCAAAGTCCGCCAACTCGTGCGTTATTAAAGCAATGGGCAAATCCTGTAAAAATTACGCCTGATGAAACAATTTTATCTTTGAAAAATGAAATCTTCTTAAATCAGGTTCAAAGTGGTTCTAAAAAGCAAGCTATTGTTGAAGCTTTGGATAGTTTGTTCGGACAATCAAATTCAAATGTTGTGGTAAGACTTCCGCATCCTGATGATGCACAAGTTAAACCGTCTGCAGCTGCAACTTCGCCTGTCAGGCAATCTCAACCCAAACCCCAATTAAAACAATCACCTGTTATGAAACCTGTTGAAAAAGCTCCAGAGGTTGATGCAGATGAAGTTGAAGAATTGAAAGAAGAAGTTTCAAAACCTGTAAAAACAGATGCCGCATCAAAAATTGAAGCCTCTTTACACTCTGATAACGTAAATATGGTTATGGAGTTGTTTGATGGCAAAGTTATTGACTAATTGGATAATAAGTTAACAAAATATCCGGTTCAAAATGTTCTATATTCTCAATTTTGAAGTTTAGGCTATTATTTATATCATTAATTTCTTGAAAATCGAAACAAGATAATGAACTGTTATCTCCGGTAATTTTTGGAGCAATAAAATGATAGATTTTGTCTGCATATTTTAGAGCAGAGCCATTTAGATGTCCGCCACTTTCTATCAATATACTTTTAATTCCTAATTCGTAAGCTCTTTCAAAAACAAATTCTAAATCAAGTTTGTCGTCTTTTACAGGTGTTTTGATAAAATTAACTCCGCCTTCAAACATGTCTAATGTTTCGTTAAACAGATAAATTTCTCCGTTTTTGTATATCGGAGTTTCTAGGTTTGTTTTTAATTTTCTGTCAAGAATAATTTTTTTTCGATGCAACATTGTCGGATTATCTGCCAAAATGGTTGAAGATGATGTCATTATTGCATCATAGCGATTTCTTATTTTTTTTACTTCTTCTCTTGCTAATTCCGAAGTAATCCATTTTGAAGAACCGTTTGAAGTTGCAATTTTGCCATCTAGAGTTGTTGCGGTTTTAATCGCAATAAAGCATTTGTTTTGTGTCATATTTTTTATGAAAACTTCGTTTAACTTTTTACATTCTTCTTCCAGAATACCGGAAACCACTTCAATTCCTGCTTTTTGTAGTTTATAAATGCCGTTTCCTGCAACAATGGGATTAACATCTTGCATTCCGATTACGACTTTTTTTAAACCTCTTTCAATGATTAAATCTGCGCATGGTGGAGTTTTTCCGTGATGTGAGCAAGGTTCAAGGTTTACAATTAAAGTTCCGTCTTTTTCTTCTCCGTTGTGGAGTTTTAAAAGCGCATCTCTTTCGGCGTGATTATCTCCGTATTTATGGTGATATCCTGTAGAAATTTCGTTTCCGTCTTTATCAAGAACTACGCAACCAACCATTGGGTTTGGCGATGTTTGACCTTCTCCATTTTTTGCGAGTTCTATACATTTTTTCATATAGTTTTCATAATTCATATTTGTATTGTATAATAAAAATTGTTGTTTAGAAAAATAAGGAGAGATTTTATGGATTTAAAATATATTGGTCATAGCGCATTTGAATTTACATTGAAAGAAAAATCAATTTTGGTAGACCCTTATGTTTGTGTTAATCCAAATTATAATTGGCACGAAAAAAATATT
>CALEJY010000144.1 GCA_937898445.1 uncultured Candidatus Melainabacteria bacterium
AACCGTTGGGACACGTGGGCTAAATTTGCTAGTTTTAAAATCCTCATCTAAAATCAACTTTTGAACATCAACTAATGATAAACCTTAATATGACAGGTAACACGGATTAAAACACTTGCTAGACACCTTAGATTAAATGTTACAAAATCTGTTTATATTCCTTGTCTATTAAGGGTTTTAGCCGTTTATTACAACCTCGTAACAATCTGAATTTTATGTGTTGTGATTGTAAAAATCTTTCTTCTCATGCCAGTAAACCTCCTCATTTTACGAATTATTATAAAATAATTAAGATTGGTATTTTTGTTATACCGCTAATTGTATAATTAAAGTATGAAAGATGAGCTAAAAATTATTCTAAAAACCTTTAAAGACGAGTTTGGTATAAAACTCAAAGATACAAACATTGATAACATCTTAGGTCTAAAAGAGTTGCAAATACAACCTTATATATGGCGACCATATTTAGAAGATGAAGAAAGTTTTCTGCAAACTAAGTTAAAAGCTTATTTATTTGAACAACAGAAATTAATAAATAACTCCCCTATAACAGAGTGTGTATTTCAGGAGTATAAAAATAGATATATCTTTGTTTCGTATTTGAGTGATTTTAGCAAAGTAAATAAACTATCTGATTATACTGATATAATAATAACATTTTATGATGCTTATGAAGCAAGGTGTAAAACAATTAAGCGCAAACTTTCAAAATGTGGCAAAAAGCCTAAACGCTACACACGGTTTAGATTAAAACCTGATTCTATACCAGAGATTTTCTCTCAAAAGTTCAACGAAATTGGGTTATACCTAAACAGAACTAACAATTCTCAACTAATTTATACACAAAGATTTTTACCGATGGTATATCTAATAAATAATAATCCGAAATTAACTGCTAATATACAAGGTCATCATGTAGTTTATGATACAAGTAAAGAAACTGCGTCTAAAAGCTCTATTTTACCAATTCGAGAAGACTTGCATACAAAGGAGTTCCACCCTTCAAATATTATCGGTAGTGCTGGGTCTACCTTCAACATTGCCAAAGGCATAATGTACACAAATATGTTGCGCCAGAAGTATTTTAAGGTTAAACCAAAGAAGTATGACTGCAAGGTACACGAAAACATTTTTGATATTTTAGACCTCTATTTTATACAAAAGCTTAGTATATCTGATATTAAACGTCATTTTGAACAGTATAAACCTAACTCTAAGCTTGCATATAACACGATTAAAAGTATAGTTGAACACTTCAAACAATATACCCCAGTTTTGACAAAAGAAAATATACAAGCAATAAAAAACATGCAATTATCTTGAAAAATTAGTTCTAAATACAGAGTAAAAATAAAGATTTAAAACTATCCTAAAACTCTTTCTACATTTGAGATACACAGGCATGATTGCGGAGCAAAATTGAGTAAATGAGAAGGGGTAAATTTGTGATATATAGCAGTAGAAATTACAGATTTTTAGCTATCAAATATAATGTTTTTAATTTATCTTCGGGAAGCCTTTCTATCAATGTCGAAATCTCTAATTTTAGATTTTCAACATTCTCAATCGGTTCAAAATCAAACAAATCTTTCATTGAGCAGTTAAACACCTTTATCATATTTGTAATGGTTTCAGGATTAGGGAAACTACTGCCTAGTTCTATGAGAGATACTTGACGTTGTGTTCGTTCAATCTTTTCTCCTAACTCCTCTTGAGTTAAACCTATTTGATTTCTGTAATGCTTTATTTTCAGCCCTAAAAGGGTTTTTAATTCTGTATCGTTCATTAAAACCTCAATCAAATTATAAGCGTTTGCATTTACTAATTGAACGTAACATTATCTTGTAAAATAGGATATTTTATTATATAACATGTTGTAAATTATGATATTATACAAGTTGTTTACAATATAGAATGTTATAATTTAAAGGATTGATTGAAATTGAAAGTTATCGACAATATAAGCAATATTTTAAAAGATGATTTAGCTACCACCATAAAGCCTAATAGCAAAGTGTCTATTGCCTCTGCCTGTTTTTCAATCTATGCCTATCAGGAATTAAAAAAACAACTTGAAAATATTGACGAATTACGTTTTATCTTTACATCTCCCGCATTTGTAAAAGAACGAACTCCTAAAACACAAAGAGAGTTCTACATTCCGAGATTATCAAGAGAAAAAAGTTTATACGGCACAGAATATGAAATAAAACTCCGTAACGAATTAACTCAACGTTCTATTGCTAAAGAATGCGCAGAATGGATAAAGAGAAAAGTAAAATTCAAATCTAATATAACAAATGAACAAATGTCTGGGTTTATAAATGTAGAAAGTGATGATGCTTATACATACTTACCTGTTAATGGATTTACAACAACTGATATTGGTTGTGAAAAAGGAAACACTCTAACAAATATTGTTACAAGATTTGAAACCCCGCAAAGTCAAACTTTTTTAAAAACATTTGACACGATTTGGAATGACAAAACTAAACTACAAGATGTTACAGACCAAATCATTGAAAGTATTTCTACAGTCTATAAAGAAAACTCTGGAGAATTTATATATTTTATAACCTTATACAACATTTTCAATGAATTTTTGCAAGATATTTCAGAAGACAATCTACCAAATGATGCAACTGGTTACAAAAATAGTGTAATTTGGAATAAACTGTTCGATTTTCAAAAAGATGCTTGTCTTGCAATTATCAACAAACTTGAAACATATAATGGTTGTATTCTAGCTGATAGCGTAGGGTTAGGTAAAACATTTACCGCACTTTCAGTTATCAAATATTACGAAAACAGAAATAAATCTGTATTAGTTTTATGCCCTAAAAAGTTGAGCAATAACTGGGTTATGTATAAAAGCAATTACTTAAACAACCCACTTGCAAATGACAGGCTTAGATACGATGTTCTTTATCATACCGATTTGTCACGAGAAAAAGGATTTTCAAACGGCTTAGACTTATCTTTAATTAACTGGGGAAATTATGACCTTATTGTTATTGACGAATCTCACAATTTTAGGTGATATAAAAGATGACAAAGAAAACAGATACCTTCGTTTAATGAACCGAGTTATAAGAAGTGGAGTTCAGACAAAAGTTCTTATGCTTTCTGCAACTCCTGTAAACAACAGATTTAATGACTTGAAAAACCAACTTCAACTCGCTTACGAAGGTGACACTAGAAAAATAGACGCTAAATTAAATACTAAGAAACCTATTAATGTAATTTTTAGACAAGCACAACAGGCTTTTAATGAATGGTCAAAACTTCCGGCGGATGAAAGGACAACTGAATGTTTATTGAATATGCTGGATTTTGATTTCTTTGAATTACTAGACAGTGTAACAATTGCCAGATCAAGAAAACATATTGAAAAATATTATGACACATCAAGTATTGGGAAATTTCCAACTCGTTTGCCTGTAATTTCGTTAAGACCACCACTAACAGAAAATACCGAAAGAATAAATTATAACCAAATTTATGAACATATAAGTGCTTTAAACCTCAGAATTTATATGCCTTCTTTGTTTATATTTCCAAGTAAAGAGGCAAAATATTACGACATAGAAGTAAAACAAGCCGGTGTAAAACAATCTAAAACAGGTCAAATGGGGCGTGAAGAAGGTATTCGTCGTTTAATGAGTATTAATTTATTAAAAAGGCTTGAAAGCTCTGTCTACTCATTCAAATTAACACTTACACGAGTACAACAACTTATTACTTCTACGCTACAAAACATTGAAAATTTCAAAGCAAATGGAACAAATTCTGCTATTGAGGTCGATGATTACATTCACCCAGAAAATGATTTTGATGACGATGATTTGAATACAAATTTATTTTCAGTTGGCAATAAGCTCAAAATAGACTTTAATGATATGGATTATCTATCTTGGGAAAGTCAATTAAAAGCTGATTTAGAGATTTTGAATGATTTGATTTTTGAAATTGAAAAAATATCACCTGAAGAAGATGCTAAACTCCAAAAACTTTTAGCTTTGATAATAAACAAAATAGAACACCCTATAAATTCTGATAACAAAAAAGTTATTGTATTCTCAGCCTTTGCCGATACAGCAGAGTATTTATACAAATATATTAGCAAGTATGTAAAAGAAAATTTTGATATTGAAAGTGCAATGGTTACAGGTTCAAAAGATGGAGTTACAACTTTATCAAAAATCAAAACAGATTTGAATACGGTTCTAACATATTTTTCACCACGTTCCAAAGATAAAGATTTAATCTATCCAAATGATGATAGGCAAATCGATATTTTAATTGCGACAGATTGTATTTCAGAAGGTCAAAACTTGCAGGATTGCGACTATTTAATAAACTACGACATACATTGGAATCCTGTAAGAATTATCCAACGTTTTGGGCGTATTGACAGAATTGGCAGTAAAAACGATGTTATACAATTGGTTAATTTCTGGCCAGATTTAAACCTTGATGAATATATCAACCTGAAAGCTCGTGTTGAAACAAGAATGAAAGTTACTGTTATGACTTCAACCGGAACAGGAGCCGATAACGTTCTTGATGAAAGTGAAAAAGAGGATTTGGAATACAGAAAAAGACAACTCCAAAAACTACAATCAGAAGTTGTTGATATTGAGGATATGAACTCAGGTATTAATATTATGGACTTAGGATTAAACGAATTTAGGTTAGATTTGTTGTCTTATATGAAAGAAACCCCTGATGTTGAAAACTCTCCGTCTGGCTTACACGCAATAGTAAAAGGCGATGACACTCTTAAATCAGGCGTAATTTATATTCTCAAAAATGTATCAAACGAAATAAATATAGATAATCAAAACAGATTACACCCATTTTATATGGTTTATATCGCAGATGATGGAGAAGTTATTTGCAATTACCTACAACCGAAAAGTCTACTTGATTTGATGCGCAAACTTGGTAAACACAACCCTGAACCAAATAAAGAGTTATGCAACATATTTAATCAAGAAACACAAGACGGCAAAAATATGGGTAAATATTCAAAACTTTTGGAAGAAGCGATTTGTTCAATTATTAACGTAAAAGATGAAAGCGATTTTGAAAGTTTATTTTCTGCGGGCGAAAGCTCTTATATGAAAAACTCTATTTCGGGGCTTGATGACTTTGAACTCATTTGTTTTTTGGTAGTAAAGGAGTAAAAATTGCTATTTAGTGAAAAAACACAATTAAATAGAATTATGCCAAAGGCAAAGTTTATGAAACTTGCAGAACTATCAACGCCTGTAAGAGCCGAATTTCAAAACAATGTTGAAAGACTGATTTTGGCAAATATTTTACGACAAGAAACTACTAATATTTCTAAAGGTAAAAATGTTCAGGAGATAGATGTTTTTGAATTTTTGCTTAAAGAAAAACAAGTGTCTAACAATCTGATAAAAGAAATTGATGTTGCAATACCGAAATATATTCTTTTTGTTTTCAAGTGTAATAGCTCAATTCAACTTGCAATTTCTTATAAAGAGCCGTCTATAAATGACAATAAATATAGGGTTATAAAAACATATAAAACAGAATGGCAAAAACAAGAGGATATAAAGCTTGAAATTACAGGGCTTGACTTAGATGCAGTGTATAACAGTTTTATAACCCAAATAGCAAATGGGCAAGTAGAAACAGATGAAACAACAGATATAAAAAGTGCGGTCGAAAAATCTATCAATGTAGAAAAACTCCAAAAGAAAATTGAAACACTAAAATCCAAAATCCGCAAAGAACCACAATTCAATAAACAACTAACAATGAAAAAAGAATTGAAAGGACTTCAGAAAACATTGGAGGAAGTACATGGATAAAGTGTTTTAATTCTGGGAAGTTCATAAAACAATGTGATTTTAAGTCGCAAGTTCAAACATTTTTAAATAATTTTGAGAGTAAAAGAAAGAGGTAAGTAGTGGAAAAGATGAGATTGGAAAGTAAGGATATTACTGACGAAAATATAAAAAAGATTTTGGAGTTGTTCCCGAATGTTGCAACCGAAGCAAAAGATGAAAATGGGGAATTAAGAACTGCAATTGATTTTGAGAAACTTAAACAGGAATTGTCAAAAGATGTTGTTGATGGTGAAGAATGTTATGACTTTACTTGGATTGGCAAAAAAGAAGCTATGGTTGAAACCAATAGACCAATCAGAAAAACTTTAAGACCTTGTAGAGATAAATCATTAAATTGGGAAGATACTGAAAACATATACATAGAAGGTGATAATCTTGAAGCTTTAAAACTATTACAAGAAAGTTATTTAGGCAAAGTAAAAATGATTTATATAGACCCACCATATAACACCGGAAAAGACTTTGTTTATAGAGATAATTTTCACAAAAATAATGAAGATAATGACAAAGATATAAATTACAAAAATGACGAAGCAGAAATAAATTTTAGTAAATCAAATGAGCTTTTCCTTAATACAGAAGCTAATGGCAAATTTCATAGTGATTGGTGTTCAATGATTTATTCAAGGTTAAAATTAGCCAAAAACTTGTTAGCTGACAATGGAAGTATATTCATTTCAATTGATGACAATGAAGTTGAAAATTTAAGAAAAATATGTGATGAAATATATGGGGAAGGCAACTTTTTAGCTGATTTTATTTGGCAAAAAAACTTTGCACCTAAAAATGACAACAAATATATATCAATAAGCACAGAACATATTATTTGTTATTGTAAAAATAAAACAAACTATAACAGAGGATTACTACCTAGAACAGAAAAACATAATAAGGGATATTCAAACCCAGATAATGATAATCGTGGGTTATGGACTTCTGGCTCTATGTTAGCAACTACATTTTCAAACTCTGGAGTATTTAAAATAATCGCACCAAATGGAACTATCCATGAACCGCCCTCTGGGAGATGCTGGAGATTTTCAGAAGCTAAAATCAAAGAATTGGAAAAAGATAATAGATTATGGTATGGGGCTGACGGTAATGGAGTACCAAGAATAAAGAGATTTTTATCTGAAATGCCTGATGGTGTTGTTCCGCAAAATTTATTATTATACCAAGAAGTTGGTAGCAACCAAGATGGAACACAAGAATTAAAAAACATATTTAATGCACAGATATTTGATTTTCCAAAAGGAACAAAATTATTAAAATACCTTTCAATAATTGGGAACATTACGAATAATGATATAATCTTGGATTTCTTCTCTGGCTCTGCAACTACTGCTCATGCCTGTATGCAACTTAATGCTGAAGACGGTGGAAACAGAAAATTTATTATGGTTCAACTTCCTGAAAAAACTGATGAAAAATCTGAGGCTTTTAAAGCTGGCTATAAAAATATTTGCGAAATTGGTGAAGAACGTATTAGACGTGCCAGCAAGAAAATTCAAGAAGAAAATCCTGATAAAAAGATTGATGTTGGATTCAGAGTTTTCAAAGTTGATGTTACTAACATGAAAGATGTCTATTATTCACCTAACGAAACTGACCAAAAACAATTAGGCTTATACGAAAGCAATATCAAAGATGACAGAACTGACGAAGATTTGTTATATGGTTGTTTGTTGGATTGGGGCGTTGAATTATCACTTCCACATAGAGTTGAAATCATTGATGGCAAACGTGTTCACATAGTAGATGAAGATGCTCTGATTGCGTGCTTTGAAGAAAACATTCCAGAAAGTGTTATTCGAAAAATTGCAGGCATGAAACCGTTAAGAGTTGTATTCAGAGATAGTTCATTCAATGGCGACGACAACAAAATCAATGTTGAAGAAATATTTAAGCTTATCACTCCTGATACAAGGGTTAAGGTTATTTAGGGAGGCGGAATAATGAAACTAAAATTTAAACATCAAAAATTTCAATCAGACGCAGCAAAAGCGGTTGTTGATATATTTACAGGTCAACCTTGTTTTTCTCCAACATCTTATATGATGGATATGGGATTTACCAAATCCGGTGATAACCAAATTAGTCAAACATCGTTGCTTAATTATACTGGATTTTGCAACCATACAATAGTTCCAAACTTAAACAGAAACATAATTATAGACAACATGCAAAAAATCCAACGATTAAACCAACTTGAACCATCAAAAGAACTTATCAACGGATATAACCTAACTGTTGAAATGGAAACAGGTACAGGTAAAACTTATACTTACATAAAAACAATGTTTGAACTAAACAAGCACTATGGTTGGAGCAAATTTATTATTGTTGTTCCAAGTATTGCGATTAGAGAAGGAGTTTATAAAACCTTTAACATAACGCAAGAACATTTTGCTGAAGAATACGGCAAGAAAATAAAATTCTTTATCTACAATTCAGATAAATTACCCGAAATAGAACATTTTGCAAATGATGGTGGGCTTAATGTAATGATTATCAACTCACAAGCTTTTAATACCCGTAGTAAAAACGCTCGTAGAATTTATATGAAGTTAGACAGTTTCCGCAGTAGAAGACCAATTGATGTAATTGCAAAAACTAACCCAATCCTTATTATTGATGAACCGCAATCCGTTGAAGGAAAAGTAACAAAGGAAAAGCTAATTGAGTTCAACCCACTTATTACACTTCGATATTCTGCTACTCCAAAAGAAAAATATAATTTGGTTTACAGACTAGATGCTGTAGAAGCTTATAACAAAAAACTTGTCAAAAAAATTGCAGTAAAAGGCGTTACTATTCAAGGTAGCGATGCAACAAACGGCTATTTATACCTACAAAATATAAATTTATACAAAGACAAAGCACCTATGGCAAACATCGAATTTGACAAAAAAGGCACAAACAAAATTCGTAAAGATAGCAAACTTTTAAAAGAAGGTGACAATCTATATCCTTTATCTGGCGAGTTAGACGAATACAAAAACAATTATATTATTACCAAAATTGACGGCAGAGATAACTCCGTAACATTTTTAAATGGAACAAAGATTTTTGTCGGTAATGTCTTAGGTGAAGAAAATGAAGACCAAATAAGACGTATTCAAATCAGAGAAACTATACTTGCACACATAGAAAAAGAACGTAAATTATTCTACAAAGGCATAAAAGTTTTATCATTATTCTTTATTGATGAAGTCGCAAAATATAAGCAATATGATGAATCAAACAACGAACTAAACGGTATTTATGCTGATATGTTTGAAGAAGAATATGAAAATATTATGAACGAACTTCAAATAAAATTCGGCGAAGATGATTACATCAGATATTTAAAAGGAATTTCCGCAAAAAGTACACATGCCGGTTATTTCTCAATCGATAAAAAAAGTAAAAAAATAATCAATTCAACCGAAGATAAAAAAGAAGGTGGTTCAAACGATGTCGACGCTTTTGATTTAATCATGAGAAACAAAGAAAGATTACTAAGTTTTGACGAACCTGTTAGATTTATCTTTTCACACTCTGCGCTTAGAGAAGGTTGGGACAATCCAAACGTATTCCAAATTTGTACACTTAGAAAAACAAACAGTACAGATAAAAAACGTCAAGAAATTGGTCGTGGTTTAAGGCTTTGCGTAAACCAAAACGGCGAAAGAATGGATTCTAGCAAACTAGGTGAAACTGTTCACGATATAAATGTTTTAACCGTAATTGCGAATGAAAGTTATGCTAGTTTTACAGAAAAATTACAATCTGAAATTGCAGAAATCACAACCGATAGACCACAAGAGGTTAATGAAAAGCTATTTGAAGGCAAACTAATAACAAATGCAGATGGCGAAGAACAGACTATTGACATTGATTTAGCTAAAAGAATACATAATTCATTTATTCGAAACAATTATATTGATGACGATAACAAACTTACTGAAACTTACTATGAAGCTCAAAAAACAGGAAACATTGCTCTACCTGAAAATCTTGTAGGATATGAAGCTTCAATTATAAAAATTGTAGATATGATTTACAACCCAAATACAATGGCTCCTGAAAATTTGAACGAAAGCAAACCTAAACTTGAAATTGATAAAGAGAAATTAAACAAAAAAGAATTTCAAGAATTATGGAAAAGAATTAACACAAAAACCGCTTACGTTGTAAATTTTGAAACAAATGAGTTAATAGAAAAATCAATAAAATCAATTGATAAAAATCTAGCAGTAACAAGGTTGTATTCAGTAATCCAAACAGGCTCTATGGATAAAATTGATTCAAAAGAAGCGCTAGAAAAAGGAACAGCTTTTGATAACGAAAAAGTTTACAAAGAAGATATAAAAACTTTATCCTGCGGAATTAAATATGACTTAATTGGTAAAATTGTTGAAGAAACAAAACTTACACGTAAATCCGTTGTAAAAATTTTACAAGGTATTCAATCAGAAACATTCAACCAATTTAAAATAAACCCAGAAGATTTTATTATTAAAGTTTCTAACTTGATAAACGAAGAAAAGGCAACTGTTATTATAGAACATATCACATATAACAAATTGGAAGAAGCTTATCAAACTGATATCTTTGCCGAACCTGAGATGAAAACAATTACAAACAAAAATTCACTTCCTGTTGAAAAGAATTTATACAATTACCTTGTATATGATTCTGAGGTTGAAAAAGAGTTTGGTGAAGATTTGGATAAAAACACAGATGTTTCAGTCTATGTAAAACTTCCAAAAGGATTTTATATTAACACTCCGGTTGGACATTACAACCCCGATTGGGCAATCGCATTTAATGAAGGCTCAGTAAAACATGTTTATTTTGTTGCGGAAACAAAAGGTTCAATGAGTTCTCTACAACTAAAACCAATTGAACAAGCCAAAATAAATTGTGCAAGAGAACATTTTAAAACAATTAGCTCAGATAGTGTTCAATATGATGTTGTAGACAATTATCAGTCACTACTTGATAAAATCATGAGGTAACTATGCGTGGATTTGTAACTGTTATACTATTACTCCGATTTCTATTTACCAACCCGATTGGTATAGCTATTCTTATACTTTTTTGGATTGGAATGAGTTGTAATTCGGAGTTCATAACAGATATCACAAGTAGTATTGGAGCATTTTTAATAATTGTTGCTATAATTATTGGTATAATCAACTTTTTTAGACAATTCTAAAATGAACATCTTTAAACCATAATCGTTCTAATATTAGGAGAAAATTATGAAAAAACTTTTTGCATTTATATTTGTTTCTTTGTTATTGACAGGCAGTGCATTTGCAGCTAACACCTACAACCAATACGGCAGTAAAACAGGCTCGTATAGAACAAACGGCTCTACAACCACAACTTATGACAGATACGGTTCACGCACAGGAACTTACAAAACCAACGGTAATACGACAACAAAATACGACCAGTACGGTTCTAAGCAAGGCACAATCAAAAAGACATCATCTGGCTACACAACATACAATAAATATGGCTCTAAGACAGGTAGTTACAAAACAAATTCCAACGGGACAACTACATCTTATGACAAGTACGGCAGAAAAACTGGCTCATTTAAAACCGATTCCACAGGTAAAACAACCCAATACGACCGCTACGGTAGAAAAGTTGGAAGTTTTAAATAATATATCATGGGAACTTATAAGTTCTCATGCCTGATTTCGTTATACAACATTCGTTATTACAAAACTTTCAAACACATTTCCACAACTACACAAAATAAGTAAGTTTTGGAAGTGTATTTCCATCTTTTATATTTCAAGCATTTATCACCTAGCCAAGTAACTTTTACCAACAAATCTTACAAATTTTGATAGGGGGTATCATAAGTAAAAAGTACAGGCATGGGTCTATAATTAATTAAATCAAATTTGAAACAAATTTAATCTATTTTTTACTGGCTCACTACTGGCTCATAAAATTTAAACAAATTTATTGAAACCCAATAACCATAACACTTTCCGTATAATATTTACTGGCTCATCACTGGCTCACGGATATTCAATTTATAAATAATGTTTTTATTTTCTCCAGCTGATACAAAAATACTTGAAAGTTCATTTCCATAACTATGCGATTTTGTCAAGTTTTTGAAATCTAATTCCATTTTTATTTTGTAAAGTTTTTATATTTGCGTAACTAATAGATTGACAATATTGTAGGTTTAGCCTATAATATTAATTAGAAACAATATGGAAAAACAAATCAGATATTACTATGATATTAATAACAACTGTCCATATCTTGACTGGTATAACAAACTTGATAAATCACTACAGCTACGAGTAGACAAAAGAATTGACAAGTTAAAAAGTGGAGTATATGGCGATAGCAAACCATTACAAAAATCTGAATTATCAGAAATTCGTATGGACTTTGGCAAAGGCTACCGTATTTATTACTACGATTTAGACGAAGTTGTAATTTTATTTATTGGCGGTTCTGAAAAGAAAGACCAAAAACAAGTAGTAAAACAATGCAACAAGTATTTTAAAGATTATTGTGAAAGGACTAATTATGACCTTAACTAAAGCTCAAATTGAATACCTTGAAAAAGCACCAAATTGGGAAGATGAACAAATAAAACATCTTCAAGACCCTGAATATCAACGAGGCTGGTTAGAACTTACATTAAGCGAGTTTCTAGAAGATGGAAATATTGAAACTTTTATCAGATGTCTAACTTACGTTGTAAAAGCTCGTGTAAAATCTAGCAGTCGAGGTGAAATCAGCAGATTAGCAAGAGAACTAAATATCGACCGTAGCAATTTGTCTGAAATTGTAAATGGAGATAAACAACCTCGTTTGGAAACTGCATTTAAGTTACTAAATGGGCTTGGTTATAAATACGATATTAAGCTTAAATCTGCCTAAGTCATTTTTGTTATTCAACAACCAGTCCTAAAATTTGCTCACAATTTGCTCACATTATATCTAAAAAGTATAAAATTTTTAGGATATATAAAAATTGGGAAGCCTGTAAAAGCTTTATATATCAACGATTTTAGAAATCTGAAAAATATAATAAAGTCATTTATTAATTTCAAATCTTGTCATCCCGATTTTTATTTTATATCGCCTTATTTATGTCTTGTCGGGTAATTAAGCCTTTGATTTTGTTATTTTTATCCACAACCACCAAGCATTGTGCGTTATTTGAATGCAATCTAAAATATGCAATATACAAATTTTCAGAAGGTTCTATGGTTATAGGAGATGGGTTCATCAACTTATTAATTTCGGCATTCGTATCAACTCCCTGAAAAATCGCATCTTCCATATCGGATTTTGTAATCAATCCTAACAACTTATTTTTATCATTTCTGACAGGGTAAGTCTTGAAAGAATAATCTTTAACCCTCTCTTGAGCCTCTCGAATTGTCATATTTGAAGAAAAACATACCAAATCTGTTTTCATATAATTTTTTACCAACAACCCACTCAAAAGTTTTGCCTCAGGAGATTTAACCTGATTTACAATCAAAGAAGCATATATCGGTCTATGATTTAGTTTTTCGGCTACCAAATCTGCAATTGCAGCACTCAACATAATCGGTAAAATATGCGTATATCCAGCCGTCATCTCAAATACCATTACAACGGCAGTAATCGGAGTTCTTGCAACAGAAGCCAGAAACGCTCCCATACCAATCATTGCCATCACAACAACATCAACGTGAAATCCGAACATATTAAATACAGATGCGACAATATACCCTAAAAAAGATCCTAACATCAACATTGGTAAAAATATTCCGCCAGCAGCTCCGGATCCGAAACAAAACGGAGTTACAAAAAATTTCACTGCAAACACCAAAACAACAACCGGCAAAGCTAATTTATGCTGCAACAACAAATCTACAGACAAATTCCCAGAACCCAATACATACGGAATAAAAATACCAATTACCCCAATTCCAAATCCCGCAATCGCAGGTTTCAACCAATTTGGAATTTTATCCATTTTTTCAAAAAGTTCATTGTTTTTATATATTACTTTTGCAAAAACAACCCCTAAAAATCCTGCAACAATTCCCAAAATAATACAAACAGAAATCCCCTCAAAAGATAAATCATGAGTAATATAAGGAATTGTAAAAGAC
>CALEJY010000145.1 GCA_937898445.1 uncultured Candidatus Melainabacteria bacterium
CTGTAGTCAAAGTCTTTTGACCAAAACTTGATAACAAAGTTACACCCAAAATAGTCGGAGGCTCAATCCCCATAGACTTTGCAGCCGCACGAGATGCCTTGACGACAGAAGATGTCATCTTTGAACCGCCTTGAATATGAACATTGAAAAAGTCTATATTATTTTTTACTAAGCTGATACAAGCTTTTTGAACCGTATGCGGAATATCGTGGAATTTGCAATCATAATAACATCTTGCGCCGTGTTCTTCCAACAAACGAAAAGCCTCAAAGCCGTAATTCACAATCAACGGCAAACCAACTTTAAAATAACCGACATAATCTTTTAATTCTCGAACTAATTCACGAGCTTCTTTTAAATTATCAACATCCAATGCTAAAATTATTCTATCTTTAGCGGTTTTAGGTCTTTCAATCATAATTACAAAATATCACTATAGTAAAATAAAATCAAGTTTTTTATATCGAAACTTTGTTATCTCTTACAGATTAGCCACTTTTTTCAAGAATATTAATCCTCTGCAATATCTTCCGGCAATTCTGGAAGTTTTTTTGCATAAGAACAACCCAATTTTTCTAACTTTGAAATCTGGTTGATAATATTTCCTGTACCATTCAATTTCTTCAAAGATGTGTTCAAATTATCTCTAATTTTCAACAATTCTGCCAACAAAGCTGCGAATTTGTCATGAACACTTCCGCACAACCTTGCCATTTCCAAAACATTTTTGTTTTGTCTGTCAACAACGTGAAAAGAGTTAATAATTTTTAATGCAGCCAAAAGAGTAGACGGAGAAACCGGCATAACCTTGTTTTTCCACGCATAATCCCATAATGCACACTCATCACAGAACATCAAAGAATAACAACTTTCTATCGGAATAAACATCAAAACATAATCAGGAGAGGCATCCTCAACCGAATAATCTCTTTTTGCCAAACCTGCAATATGCGCTTTTGTAGAATCAATAAACTGTCTTAAATGAATAGCTTTTTCATCCTCTGATTGAGAATTTACATAACCATCCCAAGCAGCAAAAGATGTTTTGCTATCAATATAAATACATCTGCCTTCCGGCAAAAATACTGTCGCATCAGGTCTACCTTCTGCAGTACCCATTTGAATTTTATATTCCTCATCTTTTCTTAAACCCGAAGCTTCCAAAACTCTTTCAAGAACAATTTCACCCCATCTGCCTGATGCTCTGTTATCTGATTTCATTACATTTACTAATGAATTTGCATCGTGCGAAATCTTATTACCTGTTTCCAAAAAATTTTTAATATTCATATCAAATTTTGTAAAGTTTTCGGTTTCAGCTTTAAAATTTTCTTCTGCTCGTTTTTCAAAAACTTCAATTCGTTCTCTAAAACGCTTATAAAATTCTTCCAATTTTTCTTTATTTGTTTCAGATAACTCAGACGTACTTTCTTTGAAAATCTTATTCGCAGTGTTTTCAAAATACAACTTCATCTGCTCATTCATCTGTTTAAGCATCTCATCTTGCGCAGAAATAGAGTTTTTATTGTTTTTACTAATTATATTAAACGGAATAAATACGCACAAAGCACCGATTAAAAAACCACCTAAAAATATTAAAATTTCCATACACATTCTCCCTTTTTGAAAAAATTATACCACAAGCAGATTAGTCCAAAAAGATTAAGTAAAGAATTTTATCAACCATGCGGCTAAATTTGCAAAAGCATGATGTAGAGCATGATTGAGGGATTATCTCAACCCATAGATGTAAGACAAATTCTCAAACTCTTATCACGCAAACATCAATCAGGGCATGGATGAAAACAACCATCTAAAAGTAGTAGTATCAATAGAGTAGAGAGGGAACAAAAAACAGGGAGATAAAAATGAGAGAGTTCAAAAGACAATCAAGAGTTCTATTAATTGATGACAATGCAGATCACTTGAGAGGGGTAAAAGAATTAATTACACTTGAAAGCAGCTACGAAGTTGTTGGAACAACGACAAGCGCAAACATCGGAATTAATTTGGCAAAAAAATACAGACCTGACATCATTTTGATGGATGTAAATATGCCAGAAAAAGATGGTCTTCAAGCTCTACAAGATATTGAAAAATTGGATTTGGGTATCAAAGTTATTTGTTTGAGCGGATATGATGACGCTGACTTGATTTTCAGAGCAATGAAGTTGGGTGCTAAAGGATATGTATTAAAAACTATGGCATCAGCTCAACTTATCTATGCTATGGATGAAGTTGCAGCAGGCAAAATCTATTTACCAACTGCTCTTACATCAAGATTTTTCGAATATTTCCAACGCTCATTCAAAGAAGAAGCAGCTTCTACAGAAGAAAATCTTCTTACATACTTAACCGCTAGAGAAGAAGAAGTTTTAGACCTTCTCACACAGGGTAATAACTACAAAGGGATTGCAGCAAAACTATTTATCTCAGAAACTACAGTTAAAACTCACGTAAACAATATCTTCCAAAAACTACAAGTAAACGACAGAACTCAAGCGGTTTTATACGCACTAAACAACGGGTTTGCAAACAGAAGACGAGCAAAAATGGCTGTTTAATAAAATAATGATACTAATAAGGTATGTAAAGGTTCAGCCCACTTGTGAGCTGAGCCTTTAATGTAAGGTGATTATGAACGATTTAATAAAAGAACAATCAAGATGTATCGCACACGAGATGAGAAACCACATTTCTATTTGCGAACTCTATGCACAAATTATTAAAAAGAATTTAGAAAAAGAAGGAATACAAAATTCTTCTCTTGATAATGCACTAAATTGCATAAATAAATCCTTAAAAATTATGAGCAATAATTTATTAGATCTAAAATCATTGGATAATTTCAACCTTAAAAAAGTGAATATAAAGAAAATTTTAGAAGAAGGAATTAAACTCGCAACTGTTTATATTGCCGACAAAAAAATTGATATTACAACTGACATCAATACTGATGCAGAAGTTTGTATTGATGAAAACAAATTTTTGGCTTGTGTCGTAAACATTATAAAAAACGCAATCGAGGCAATAAAAAAAGAGGGGGAAATCAACGTATCTCTTGAGATTGAAGGGGATAATGCTCATATAAAAATTTCGAATAACGGCGAGCCGATTTCTCCGGAAAAACAAAAATCGATTTTTGAAGAAGGATTTACAACAAAACAAACAGGTTCAGGATTAGGTTTGCATATTTGCACAAACAATTTGAAAGCACAAAATGCAACTTTAAAATTAATCAAATCAACAGACGAAAAGACAGAGTTTGAAATTACACTGCCGGTTGTTTAAATTTGTCTAACAATTGAGAATTTGGATTCTCTGTCGTTGGTTGAGATGATTTTTGTTCTGTTTTTGGATTATTATTAGCGTTTTCAGCTACAAAAACTTTAGGATCATCAATTTTGTCCATTGCTTTCATAATACCGATTTTTCCGGCTTTCTTTTGGATATTTGTTAACCAAGCATTAAACGCATAAGGAACCGCAATAATCGTACCCAACAATGGAATAGAGGTTACAATTCCAGTATTAATCAATGTTTTATAGTTTTTGTAATTAAAATTCATTCCCAATTTTTCTTGCATATCTTTAGGAATTTCCACATCCGCATTAGCAGCTTTCTTTTTAACCCAAAGTTTTGTACTTTGCGCAACCATATTGCGTGTCCATTTAGCAATTGCAGTTTGTTTGAAGTGAGATTTGAACAGTTC
>CALEJY010000146.1 GCA_937898445.1 uncultured Candidatus Melainabacteria bacterium
TACAAAAGAAGAATTGTTCAAATCTATTGAACAAAACGGTCTTGAAAAGAGTAGATTATCAATCTTCTCTGCATTGTTAAGATTACGTCAAATCTGTTGTCACCCAAGACTTTACGACAAAGAAAACGTTAAACATATTATGAAATCAGGCAAATTTGAAAAATTGAAATCAATGCTTGAAGAAATTATTGATGAAGGACATAGAATTTTGCTATTCAGCCAGTTTGTAAATATGCTTGATATCGTAAAAGCTTGGTTAGAGCGTGAAGGCATTCCGTACGAATACTTGACCGGAAAAACAAAAGACAGACAAGGTGCGGTTGAAAGATTTAATTCTAATCCGCATATTCCGATTTTCTTAATCAGTTTAAAAGCCGGCGGTACTGGTTTGAACTTAACAGGTGCAGATTATGTAATCCATTACGACCCATGGTGGAACCCTGCAGTTGAAGATCAGGCAACCGATAGAGCTTACCGTATCGGTCAAACTAAAAAAGTATTTGTATATAGATTAATTACGAAAAACACTGTAGAAGAAAAAATTCAAAAACTAAAAACAGTTAAACGTAACCTTGTTGATAGCGTAATTTCTGTTGATAGAAATATTGTAAAATCATTAACAATGGATGATATTAGAGAAATCTTCTCTGTGGATTAATAATTTAAAACCTTGTGTTTATACTATTTTATCCTGTATTTGAATTATTTTTAGTATATACACTTGAAATACTCTAAAACATTTGTTATAATTGAAATATGAGTGATTATGATAAATTATACAAAATTTTGGACAAAGAAAAAATCTCAATCAAAGAATTGAGAGAATTGACTAATAACGAATTAGTTTCGTCAATTTCACCTTCAAAATCTGACAAAATTCTTTATCACAAGTACGATGTTCGCCTTGCAAATGGGGAATTATATTATGTGTTTTTGAAAAAATCCATTTTCGAAATACTTACAATGGCTAGTAATAAAGAAATCTAAGCTCTCTATACATTACCTGTTGAACTGTTTCTGTCATCTTCGAGTTGTCTGATGTCAATATTATTATCATCTGTTGCATAATTATTCATCATCGGAACATCAATTTCAACATTAACATCTGCATCAACCATTTCAATGTCATTTTTTGCAAATTCTTTTGTCTTACCATCTTCCATTTTAACGGCAACTTTTCCGCTCATAAATTGGAGATAACAAACTTTGCCTAATCCATCCGGGGTCATTACAGAAGAACCAACCGGAGGCATACCTTTTGCTGCGTTAATATAGTTAGAATACTCATAAGTCAAGCAGCACAATAATCTCCCGCAAGTTCCGGAAATCTTTCCGGGAGCAATCGGCATTCCTTGATCTTTTGCAAGTTTAACATTTATTGTCGCAAATTTTCTCAAAAAACTTGAGCAGCAGAACGGTCTACCACAAACTCCAGCCCCTTCTAAAATAGAGGTTTCATCTCTTACCCCAATGTGTCGCAAATCAATTCTTACTCTTGTAAAAACTTGTGTTAAATCTTTTAATAACGCTCTGAAATCAACTCTTTCAGGAGCAGTGTAATAGAAAGTTATTTTTCTTCTGTCAAACGTAATTCGGCATTGAACCAAATTCATATTCAATTTATGTTGTTGAACAAGAGCCTGACATTTGAAAAATGACTGAACTTCTTCTTTTTTGATATCTTCAAGAGTTTGTAAATCCCTCTGTGAAAGAGTTCTGATGACATGAAAAGCTTCAGGCTTATTTTTTGCATGTTCCCACAATTTTTGAATCTGAGAATTTACAATAAACGCCTTTAGAGCTTCTTCACCCTTTTCAGTTCTTACAAGCACCATTTGCCCGTCTTCAATATGAATTGTTTCGGGTACATTGAGCGGATAAAAAGTGTTTTTGAGGT
>CALEJY010000147.1 GCA_937898445.1 uncultured Candidatus Melainabacteria bacterium
TGTTAGCTATAAGCTTGGCAAATTGAGTCTTCCCTGTTCCAACTGAACCATAAAGCAAAATATTTACACCTTTTGTATTGTTTTCAATTGCAGATGTTAGAATATTTTTTGTTATATCTCGTTCTTTGGTTATATGTTTAAAATCGTTCCATTTAAGTTCCGATTTTTGATTTTTACCCAGTAATATGTTTTTTATTTGAGTTTTGGTTTTAATATCAGTGTCAGAAAAAATTTGTAAAATTTTACTGTTTAGTGCTAATTTAGCATCATTAAATCCATGTTTTGTAAAAATACCTTTTTTAATCATTTGGTTTTTAATTTTTGCAACATTCCATTTTTTTAGTTTTAGTACATATATTCCAAATGTTTCAAAATCTTCAAACTGCTTTAAACTAAAGGTTCCAATTAGTTGTATTAGTGGGTTAATTTCTTTTAGTACATAATAGAGAAGGAAATTGTATTCGGGTTTATTCAAATTATACAAATCTGCTATCAAATTCATTTTAGTTTTAATTGTAGAATTAGGAATCTTGACATCTTGAAGATATGAAATTAATTCTTTTTTGATTTTATTTTTTGTGAGAGAAATTTCTCTTTGAGAGAGATTATCAGGTCTTTTTACTGTTATTTTAGTTTTAAATTTAAAAACGAAGTTTAAATCATCAAAAAATTTCTTAAAATTATACTCATTTATATCTATACCTTCCATTAAATTTAATAAATAATTGCATAACATATATTTTTCAAAAGAAGATATCTCTTTTAATTCGTCATATTTATTTTTTTTAGGGTTCCTGTTTAGTGTCCAGTCTAAATAATATTCGTTCATTTGTAAATCCTTTCTTACATTCATTATAAGTAAGAACTATGTCATTTACGGACAGATAAATCAAGCAAATAACACAAATGTAAATAATAAAGGTATTTGATATATTATAGATAATATAATATCTATCATTTGACATTTATCTAAATATAGTATAATATATTAACTATGAATAATTTTTCATTTAATCAAAAAACACCAAAAGAAATAGCTCAAAATTTGGTTGAAAGAATCCAACATCGCAGAAAAAAACTTAAAATATCTCAAATACAACTTTCCCAAAAATCAGGAGTGAGTCTTGGCTCTATTAAACGATTTGAATCAAAAGCTGAAATTTCTCTTGCTTCACTTATTAAAATTGCAATTGCACTTGATTTAGATAAAGATTTTGATAGTTTATTTACTCAAACCACATACAATTCTATTGACGAAATAATAAATGGAGATTAAATAAGTGGAAAATTATAGATATTTGAATGTTTTATATAATGATATATTGGTCGGAAAACTAGCTAAAACCAATGATAATTTGATTGCATTTGAATATGATGATAATTGGCTAAATAACGGATTTAGCATTTCTCCATTTAGTTTGCCATTAGTAAAAAAAGTGTTTATCCCAAAGCAAGAGCCATTTGGCGGACTGTTTGGAGCTTTCAATGATAGCTTGCCTGATGGTTGGGGAAGACTATTGGTTGACAGATTATTTTTGAGTCATAAAATAAATCCACTTGAAATAGATAATCTCAATCGGCTTGCTGTTGTTCAGGAAAGTGGTATGGGAGCTTTAACTTATAAGCCAGAACACCGATTTGAAATCATAGGACAAAATTTAGATTTAGATTCATTAGCAAAAGAATGTTCAAAAATATTAGAAACAAATAATTCTAATGAATTAGATGAATTGTTTATGCTAGGAGGTTCTTCTGGTGGTGCCAGACCGAAAATTCTTACACAAATTAATGGTGAAGATTGGATTATCAAATTCCCATCTTCACAAGATCCTAAAAATATTGGAGAACAAGAATATCAATATTCTTTATGTGCTAAAAAGTGTAGAATAAATATGGCTGAAACAAAATTATTTCCATCAAAAATATGTACGGGGTATTTTGGAATTAAAAGATTTGATAGGGATAATAGTAGAAAAATTCACATGGTTTCAGCAAGCGGATTGTTAGAAACAAGTCATAGATTACCAAATCTTGATTACAATATCCTTATGAAATTAACTTTAGAATTAACAAAAAATTACCAAGATATAGAACAACTTTATAGACTTATGTGTTTCAATGTTTTTGCACAAAATAGAGATGACCATTCAAAGAATTTTTCTTACATTTATAATGAAGCAAAAAAAGAGTGGCACTTGTCTCCGGCTTATGATTTAACTTACAGTTCGTCTTTTAATGGTGAACATGCGACAACAATTGATGGTGAAGGTAAAAATCCAAATTTAGATAATATTTTGTCGGTTGCTAAAAATATAGGTTTAAAAGAAAAATTGGCAAAAGATATTGCGTCTGAAATTAAAAGTCAATGTACGAGTTTGCAAAAATATAAAAAATAAATTATCTTTAATAATCTCCATTTCGTTCTTTTTGCAAATCCCAAAAACAATTTGTATAATGGTATTTGTCTCCGCTAATTACTCGAACAATATCTTTTTTAAAGTCATACCTTTCGTTAGATTTAAATAGTTTTGTATAAACTTGAAATCGTCCTTTGGTGTCTTTTGTTATAACTAGCAAATCCTCTATATTTGTATTTAGAAGTTTTTCTCTTACTTTTTCATCAAGACGATTTATCACGTTTACTTCTACTAATTTTTTGTATTGGTCAACATTTTGTTCTTTAGCAATTTTGGTAAATTCTTCAAGGTTGTATATAGACAAAAAGAATATTAAAGAATTTGCTAAAAAACACGTTGAAGAATCTATTGTACAAGATGAAATTAATGAACAAAGTCAATTTTCTGGAAATGTGAATAAATTTAAATTCCTAACTGGTTTGTTAGAAAACTTTGCGACTAACTCGAAACATGCAAGAGCAATTGAGGGAGAATTGAATGAAGTTCGAAAAGTAGAACATAAATACTTGCAAAGCTTGAAAGACAGATTAACTCCGGTTAAAGCAACTGATAATCTAGAGCCTAAAAATAAATATTCATATTTTATATCAACATCATACGAAAACTTATACAAAGAAAATGGTATAAGATGGGTTGAAAATTTGAAATTTTAATTAGTAATTCGGGAAATTTTGTCTTGAATATTTTCGCATTGCAGGTTATTTAGGACAATTCCGTTTTCGCTAATTCTTTTAAGCTTAAAAATGCCTGTTAAATTATTTATACAAGTAATTTCTCGAATTAATTTTTCTTTTCCAATTCCTAATTTTTGTGCAAGTTCTTTGTAGTTAGAAAAATTAGGGTTTTCTAAATAGTAATCTAAAACTTTTGCTTGAAGCTCATTTATATAAAAACTTTTACCACTTAATTCATATTTGTATTCTATATTTTGTTCTTCGTTTAGTTGTTCTTTTATGTTCTGAGCTTGTTTTTTCTGCCTTTGTCTTAATCTTTTTGCTCGCCGTTTTTGTCTAATAAAAGACATTTTTAATGATTTTGTCAAAACTTTAGAGATTGCGCCTGAATACTCATCGTTCCCAGTTTGATAATCAATCATATTCAAATAATTATAAAAACATTCTGCTTTTTGGGGATATGTTTCTAAAAACTCATTTATTAAGGTGTTGCCCTTCAAGCCATTACAATCAGGGCAACAAATAACAATATTTTCAGTATCAGTTATCCCGCCAGAACATCTAGGAATAATGTGGTCGTTAGTCCTTTCTTCCATTGGGAGAACCTTATTACAATAAGCACAAATCGCACTCAAGTATTTTAATTTCTGTAAATTTAGCATATAGTTTTTCTTATTTTTTATTGCGCACGAACGTAGCCCATTTTTTGAATGTCTTCGTCGGTACGGTTTCCGTAAATAGTGATTTTATCTAATTCTTTTTCTATATTTTCAAATTCACTTTGAGTTAATTCGACATCTGCTGCGCCTAAGTTTTCATCAATTCTTTCAAACTTTCTCATTCCCGGAATTGGTGATAGGAAATCATATTTGTGCAACATCCAAGCAAGAGAAATTTGCGCAGGAGTTGAGTTTTTGGTATTCGCAATATCGTTCAACATATCCAAAAGTGGCTGATTTTTCTCAACATTTTCAGGTATAAATCTAGTGATTGCACGTCTTACGTCATCTCCCTTGTATTGAGTGTTCTTATTGTATTTCCCGCTCAAAAAGCCACTTGCCAAAGGTGAAAACGGAACAAAACCAATATTCAATTCTTTACAAGCAGGAATTACATCTTTTTCAAACATTCTTTCCATCATTGAATATTCACTTTGAATTGCTGTCAAAGGTGTAACCGCATGAGCTTTTCTGATTTGTTCTTCGGTTGATTGTGATTGACCCCAACCTCTGATTTTACCTTCCTGAATAAGTTCTCCAATCCAGCCGGCAACATCTTCAACATTGCTATCAAGCGGAACTCTGTGTTCATAATACAAATCAATATAATCTGTTTGAAGTCGTTTCAAAGAGCCTTCAACTGCCTCTCTAATTCCTTCTCTGCTCAATTTTTCTTTTGCTGTTTGAGTAGGTTGTGTAAATGGTGAAAATTTTGTTGCTAAAATAATTTTATCTCTGAATGGTTTTACGGCTTTTCCGACAAGTTCTTCGTTTACAAAAGGTCCATAGTTTTCGGCGGTATCAAAGAATGTACAACCTTTTTCGTAAGCATATCTAATCATTTTGATAGCATCTTCTTCCGGTGGCAAAGCTCCATAACCGTGTGAAAATCCCATACATCCCATTCCAACTGCTGAAACTTCTAAATCTCTTAATTTTCTATATTTCATAAAACAATCTCCTTTTTCTAAAATTCTACCATCTGATAGCTACTCTAAAGCAACATAATTTTAAGAATTTTTTACAAAATCTAAAAAATCAGAGTATTGTTTTGATTAATCTAAAACTCTTGAATATATTCTGTCTACATTTTTTAGGAAATCGGATTTGTCAAAGATTGCATCAATTTCTTTTGGAGTTAAAAGTTTTTCTATATCTTTGTCGTTCAAAAGATTAATTCTAAAATCGCCATCGTTTTCAAACGCATCAAGAGCGTTTCTTTGGACTAATCTATATGCATCTTCTCTTGTTAAACCTTTTTCGATAAGTTTCAATAAAACTCTTTGTGAATAAACAATTCCGCCGAATTTGTTGGTGTTTTTCAACATATTTTTTTCGTGAACAACAAGATTTTTTACAATTCCATTAAATCTATTTAGCATAAAGTCAACTAAAGTCAAACTGTCAGGGAAAATAATTCTTTCGGCAGAACTATGGGAAATATCTCTTTCGTGCCACAACGGAATATTTTCCAATGCAACGATTGAATTTGCTCTTACAACTCTTGCCAAACCGCACAAATTCTCGGAAAGTACAGGGTTTTTCTTATGAGGCATTGCAGATGAGCCTTTTTGTTTTTTGCCAAAACCTTCTTCAACTTCCAAAACTTCTGTTCTTTGCAAATGGCGAATTTCTGTTGCGAACTGTTCAATTACGCTTGCAATCAAAGCTAATGACTGCATAAAGTATGCGTGATAATCTCTTGCGATGATTTGAGTTGATATTCTGGCTGGTTTAAGTCCCAATTTTTTGCAAGTAACTTCTTCAACTTCCGGTGGAATGTTGCTATAAGTCCCAACAGGACCTGAAATTTGCCCAACTCGGATTTCATTAAGAGCGTGAATAAAGTTATCTCTTTGGCGTTCCAAAATATCTATCCAACTACAAACTTTTACGCCAAAAGTCATAATTTCTGCGTGAACTCCGTGAGAACGCCCTATACAAACTGTTTCTTTATGCTTTTTAGCCAAATCTTTCATTGATTGAATAGTTTCATCCAAATCTTGAATAATAATTTTCCCGCTATCTTGGATTTGTAGAGCAAAAGCTGTGTCGATTACGTCAGAGCTAGTCATTCCGACGTGCATATATTTTGCCAAATCACCTAAACTTTCGTTTACGCAAGTCAAAAATGCGATAACATCGTGTTTTACTTCTGCCTCGATTTCGTCAATTCTTTCGACATTGAATTTTGCTTTTTTCTTTAATTCTTCAACATCTTCTTTAGGAAAAGTTCCTAAATCTGCATAAGCTTCAGCTACGGCAATTTCTACATTTAGGTAGTATTGGAATTTTGAGTTCAAATCCCAAATATTTTTCATTTCTTCACGTGAATATCTATCAATCATAGGAAAATTATAGCATAAATAATGATTGAGAAAAACTTATTCGGTGCAATATTTCTTTACAAAAATAGCAATTATTTAAGATATAAATACTTTATATATACAAGAGAGGATAACTATATGGTTGATGCAATCGGATATGTTTCTAAAGAACAGTTTGACAAATCGCCCGAACTAAAGGCGCAATATGGCTCTTATGAAAAATTTCAACTCGCTCAGTTGAAAAGTCAATCTATTCATACATTTGCAAAAGAAAATCAAAATTATTCTTATGACCCTCAAAAAGCTTTTTATGAAATGCGAATGGAAGCTTATGACAAGCATCAAAAACAATCAGAAGCTGCTATTGCAAATTATAAAGAGTTAGAGGCACAATATAAGGCTCTTTTAGGACAACAAACTTCTATAAACAATAGTTTGATGTCAAAATATCAGGTTTCTAACAAAAATGATTTGATTAATACTATGAGTGCAAGCAATTCATTATTTGATCAAGGTGTTTATAACAAAACATCTAATTCTGTAAACGAAGCTTATACAAAATTTATTGCAGCATTGCAGAGTGCAAATTATCAAACTCATAGGCTTGTTTAAAAATCTGTAACATGTTTTTATTTTCATGCTTGCAATTTTTCCTTTAATATATTATCATGCAACTTGTAGAGTGCTTACGCCAATAATCACTCAACAAGAAAAGGAAAATTAAAATGAACTTAAAAAACAAACAAGAAATCGTAAAAGCTTACGGTAAGAACGAAAAAGATACTGGTTCTACAGCAGTTCAAGTTGCTATGATGAGCCAAAAAATTTCTGAACTTACTGAACACCTAAAATCTAACCAAAAAGATTTCGCTACAAAAAGAGGTCTTTTGATGATGGTAGGTAAAAGAAAAAGATTACTTTCTTATTTGAAATCTCAAAATCTTGATGAATATAGAGAACTAATCAAGAAATTGGGTATTCGTGGTTAATTCTAACCAAATTCAAATTCTATACAAAAGACTGTCGTTCGGCAGTCTTTTGTGCTATAAGTTGAGGGAATAATAATGAAATCATTAAAATCAATGCGTTTACATATCGGAGTTTTTGGCAGAACTAATGTCGGAAAATCATCTTTGTTGAATAAGATTACTAATCAGGAAATTTCGATAGTTTCTGATATCGCAGGAACTACTACCGATGTTGTCGAAAAATCAATGGAATTGTTGCCTGTTGGTCCTGTGACTTTTCTAGACACTGCCGGGTTAGATGATGAAACGGAGTTATCAGAACAACGAATAGAAAAAACAATGAAAGTTGTGAATAGAATTGATGTTGCGGTTGTTGTTTGTGATTTTAATGGTTTGGGGAAATTTGAAAATGATTTGATTGAAAAGTTTAAAGAATTAAAAATTCCTTATCTGATTGTTGTGAATAAATGTGATTTAGCTCCAAAAAATTCATCTCTAACTTTAAATTCAGAGCCGGCAAATATTATTTACACATCTGTAAAAACTGATGATAGATTGATTTTTAAGTTTAAGGAAGCTTTAGTAAAACTTTTGCCGGAAGATTTTGTAAATTCTCCTAAAATTGTTGGAGATTTAGTGCCACCAAAAAGCACTGTAATTCTTGTAATTCCGATTGATAAGGAAGCTCCTAAAGGTAGAATTATTTTGCCACAAGTTCAAACATTGAGAGATCTGTTGGATAATAATTGTTTGAGTTATGTGGTTAAGGAAAGCGAATTGAAAGATGCTTTAGATAACTTGAAAACGCCACCGGCTCTTGTCGTTACGGATAGTCAGGCGTTTAAAAAGGTTTCAGAAATCGTTCCTGAAAATGTTCCTTTGACATCTTTTTCAATTCTTTTTGCACGATTGAAGGGAGATTTGGATGAATTTGTAAATGGTGCGAGAGCAATTGGAAATTTGAAAGACGGGGATATGGTTCTAATCCTTGAAAGTTGCACGCATCATGCGATAGAAGACGATATCGGGAGAGTTAAAATCCCAAATCTTTTGCGCAAAAAAACTGGTAAAAATTTAGTAATTCACAATTATGCAGGTCATGATTTCCCGGATATCAAGGATTACAAGCTTATAATTCATTGTGGAGCTTGTATGACAAATCGTAGAGAAGTTTTGTCAAGGGTTTTGATTGCTAACCAAAATAATGTTCCGATTACAAATTATGGGGTTGCGATTTCGTACTGTTTAGGGATTTTACCTAGAGCGATAAAGATTTTTACTGAAAATTAAAGTTTTTTCAAAATCTGCCGTAATATAATCTGTAAGAAGGATAACGTGAGGTATTTTTTACGGTAGGATAAGATTATGTACGATTACGAACCGGAAATTGAAGATAAAGATTTGAAAAAAGTCGGACTGGAACTTATGTTTATGACCCCAGAAAAAGGTGCGGTCGAAAACTGGGTTACGGCGGTTGAACTTGCCAAGATGGTTGAATTGCCTGTGGATATCGTGAAAAAGAAACTTTCGATTTTGAAAGATGCCGGAATTGTGAGAGTTCAGGGAATTAGTCCTAAGTATTGGAAGTTTGATGATTATAATTTTCAGCGAATGGATGAAAATGATGAGGTTTACAAACTGCTTTGCAGTTTTGATGATGTAGATTTTGATAAATATTTTTCTTATTAGCAAAAAATTTTTTGTTTTGACTTGATATAAATATGAGAGTCAATGAAATAAATAGCTATTTATATACCCCAAATATTACCCCTAACAAGCGATTTAATCATGTAAGTCGTGTGTCTTTTAGTGGAATTGATAGGTTTGAAAAGAATGCTGCTACCGGTTTTTATAAAGGAGTAAAGACTTTTTATAACAAACTTGAGCAAGATATGGGAATTTTAAAACCAGATGATATTAAACAAATTGCATCAAAGGTTGTTAAGCGAACAGGTATTGATGAAAAAACTGTTTATAACGCTATGGGAATGCTGACCGAGTATTCAAGTTACAAGAGTTTGAATAAAATTGAAAAAATTTTGCATGGAAAAGGTTTTTACAATATTGAATCTTTACCTGTCAAAAGCGAAATATTTATGTGGCGCAATCCTTGCCTTGCAGATGCTCTAAGCTATATCGGAAAAAGAAATTTTTCTCATTCACTTGAAACAGATAAATCCGCTATGGTTATTGATAGTGAAATGCTGAAATGGCTTGATTTTGTTGAAATAAATTCAAAAGAGTATTTTAAAGAAAAAAATCCACTTTATATTGAAAATTTTGAAAATGGATATAATTTTTTCAACCAATCCCAATCGTTGGAAGATTTTACGGTTGAAAAGTTGAAAAAGGCTCAGCATCTTCAAAATAAAAATGGCAAAAATGTTTTGTATAACCTTAAATACGTTTTGAATGGAAATGTTTTAGGGAAATTGCAACGGCGTGGGGTTGATGTACAAATTTTAAAAGCTGATGTGGTGAAAAATCCGACACCGGAACAGATTGCTAAAAACGTTAATCCGATTATGCCGGATTTTAATGAGTTTTATAATTCAGTAAAAGATATTCCGGAAAGTGGCGATGTTTCAAAAGAGTTGGGTGAAAAATATGTTTTGGATTATCTGAATGATATGACCGAAATTGTTACTCCACGTAAATATGGAAAATATTTGAAAGATATCCATACAAATATTATAAAATTTTTGCATAAAACAAATCGTGATATTGACAATGTTTATCACATAATTCCGAACATAGAAAAAAGTTTTGCGATTACAAATTATATGTATAGACGAGCAAATAATGTGAATAGTTTCAAAAGTTTGTTTGTGAAAACGAACGAAACTTTTGGAACTATTACTCCGAGTTTAGATATATTGCCGGCAAATTCAACACTTGTTGTTATGGATGATTATATGATTTCGGGACTTTCTATGTTGAAAGAACAATTCCCTTATGACGAATTGATTAGGACAGATCGTGTTGCGCCAATGGGTAGAGTTTTGCAAAAGAAAAATATGAATATAATCTTTGCTCCTATAATTTCTTCAAAAGCAGGAAAATTTGAGTTTGAAAACTTTATTAAATATGTTGGTCGTCAAGATAAAGATAAAATTTTGTCAGCGAAAGAAATGCCGCAATTTGAAGAAAAGGTGATTTATAACCAAGAGAGAAAATATAATCGTTTTCAAACTTCAACAGTTCTTCCATATATGGGACCTGACACAAATGCAGAAGAATTTATTCCAATGTATGAGCAGTTTTTGTACAATCCGAATGCGCAAAAACCTGTGTCTGAAAATATTGGCGATGCTTATGAATTAATGTTGTAATTTTATTTACCGATACAAAAATGATCAAAAATATTGTTTAAAATGTCGTCTGTAATTACTTCACCTGTGATTTCGTCAAGATAAAGAAGTGCAGATTTCAAATCGATTGAAATTAAATCTTGCAATTGGTGAATTTTTGCGGCATCAAGAGCTTGAGTTAAGCTTTCTTTGCATTTTAACAAACAATCTTGTTGTCTGTTGTTTGTTACAAATTCAGTATCTTCAAGTGAAAAATTGTAAGCGGTTTGCTTGATTTTTTCTTTTAATTCATCAAGCCCCTCTTTTGTTACGGTTGAAAGGTAGAATGTATCAGGTTTTCTGTCTTTTATCAAATCCGCTTTATTGGCAATGATAATATGATTTTTATCTTTGATTAGGTCTAAAATCGCCTTGTCATCATCATTCATGCCCTTTGCTGCATCATAAAGGAATAATACAAGATCTGCCTCATCTGCGGATTGTTTAGAATACTCAATTCCGATTTCTTCAACCTTGCCAACTTCGTCGTTATCTCTAATTCCGGCAGTGTCAACGAGTGTAATTGCAACATCCCAATCAAGAGTTTCTGTCAAAACATCTCTTGTAGTGCCTGCAATATCAGTAACAATTGCACGTTCAACATTCAAAAGAGTGTTAAATAGTGAGGATTTTCCGACATTTGGCTTTCCTACAATTGCAATTTTTATTCCTTGACGCATTATGTTTGATGAATTTGCAGAGGCTAGAATTTTGTCTATTTTGGCAAGAGCTTTTTCAAACTCTGAAATTATGTAGTTATATTCCGGTTCAGCAACATCTTCAGGAAAGTCTATTCCGGCGATAATTTTTGACAAAACATTGAAAATATCTGTTCTGATTTCTTTAATTTTAATTCCCAAAACTCCTGATAAATTTTTTGCAGATTGTTTAGCAAAATCTCTTGTTTTTGCGTGAATTAAATCTGCAACGGCTTCAGCTTGGGACAAATCCATTTTTTTATTCAAGAATGCACGTTTGGTAAATTCTCCACGCTCTGCCATTCTTGCTCCATTTTTCAAAACAACTTCAAGAATATTTCTGACAACATTAATTCCGCCGTGACAGTGGATTTCGATAACATCTTCGCCTGTATAACTGTGTGGATTTTTGAATGGAAGAAGAATTACTTCGTCGATTTTTTTGCCATTATCCAAAATCCAGCCGTGAGAAATCTTTCCGGCTTCAAGATTATGGCGAGAATAAATTTTGTCTATAATTTCAAAACTTTTGTCACCTGAAATTCTGATAACACCAACCCCACCGGTGCCGATAGGGGTTGCGATTGCTGCGATTGTGTCAAATTCTTGTATTATGTTCATAACCTTATTATATAATAAAAAACAAAATAAATATAGCTTATTACAACCTAAGATAATAATTTAAAAATGTTACAATAAATAGATGATGCAAAACATATAATTTTTGCTATTATTAATAATAGGGTAAGCCCTAAATCATTAACTTTCGTTTGCGGGACAAACTGTAAATTTGAATAAATCGTAAATGAAGGGAGGTGATATAAAGTGATAATCAGTATTACTGAAAAAGCGTTAGTGCTTATCTTGCCTGATAATACTAACGCTAAAAACGCTTTAGAGGGCTTTTAAAGGGGCAAGGTGGAACTTGCTCCGCCCTTTCCTTTATTATAACATATTATTTCAATGTTTTCAAGTGGTGTATTAAATATAATTTTTTGCGATTTGTAATGCTGCTGATGCTGCAACTCCGTAAGGTCCCATTGTACTTAACACCCCAGATGCTAGGTTTGCGTATTTGCCAAAAGTACTGCCGGATGATTGTGAGGCGTTATAGCTCTGTGTGTTATAGGAATTCCCTGATGAGCTGTTTGATTGCGAGCCTGAGATGTAATTCAAGGCGTTTGAATTAATTTGATTTTGGATATCCTGTAAAAAGCTCAAATATGTGTATCTTTGCGAAAGTTCGTTATTTACAAGTTCATCTCTTTTTGCCAAAACATCTTGTGCCAAGTCGTTGATTGAATTTGCACGGTTTGCTTCAATTGAGTTTAAATTGTCCATAAAAACAGAGTTGTCAAGATTGCCAAACCTTGATGCGATATCGTTTTTCAAATTACTTAGCATTGGAGTGTATAAGTTATTTATAAGTTTTTGTCCGTCAAGTGTGTAAGCGTTCAATTGTGATTGCAAGTTCTTTTTAGTTTCGTCATCAAAGACGTTTACTGATGATAGTGAATTTGCAAAGGATTTTTGTGCATAATCGTAGGCTTGTCTTTCTGCATCAGACATATTGTAGTTTGAATATACATTGTTCCCTGATTTGTATGTTGATGCTTTTGGAGTTCCGTTTACACTGATTGTTCCGGCTGAATACTGTGGGTATTTTTTAGAAGATTTTCCCATTATTTTATTCCTTTCCGGACAAATTTTGATGAATTTTTTTAAGGCGTTGATATAATATTATACCATATCTTTGCAAAATCTGTAAAGTCTGACATGTTTGAGCTATAATTTTGGTATGGAAAATTTGGAAAAAATAAACGAGCTTATTAATAGTAAAAAATACGAAGAAGCTAAAGAAGAATTA
>CALEJY010000148.1 GCA_937898445.1 uncultured Candidatus Melainabacteria bacterium
TCTATAAAGGTTTAACACACAAGGGTGTTCAACTTTTGTTGTAATAATATGACGTTTGTTTTTATTCATATTCAAAACGCCACGAATTGCAGTGTTTGCGCTTTCTGAACCGCAAGATGTGAAAATAATTTCTTTTTCATCTCTAGCATTATAAAAATCTTTGATTACGCCTCTAGCTTCTCTAACTGCGTGGTTAGAACGTTTCGCAAATTCATAAACACTTGATGGGTTTGCGTATTCTTCTTTAAAATAAGGAAGCATTGCTTCCAATACTTGTGGATCAACCTTTGTGGTTGCGTTGTTATCTAAATATATTAAACTCATTTTTATACCTCTACAACTTCGATATTTTTGTCAACAGTATCTCTTAAAGTGCTTTCAACAAACGCTTTAAGGGTTAAATGTGAATTTTTACAACCTGAACATTTGCCACGAAGTTTTACCAAAACTTTATTATCTTGAATATCAACCAATGTAATATCTCCACCATCTTTTCTCAATTCAGGAGAAATTTGGTTTTCAATAATATTGTTGATTTTTAGAATTTTTTGAGCAGGGGTAAGAGAGCTTGTTTCTTCCTTACCTTCTTTTTTGTAGTAAGTGTCAATTATATCTTGAATTGCAGCTTTACATTTTCCGCAAGCTCCACCGGCTTTAGTATAATTTGTGATTTCTTCAACAGTTTTTAATCCATTGATTTTGATTGCATCCCAAATTACGTTTTCTGTTACGCCAAAACATGTACAAACGATTTTTTCAGAAGTTTGAGGTTTGTTTTCTTCGTTTCTCAAATCATCCAAGTCAGTGTAATCGCCCCAGTTTTTAAGCGCATCTTCCAAAGCCTCATAACCCATAACAGAGCAGTGCATTTTTTCAGGAGGAAGTCCGCCTAATTGGTCTGCAATATCTTTATTTGTAATCTTTTTAACTTCATCAACAGTTTTTCCGATAATCATTTCGGTTAAAATACTTGAACTTGCAACTGCAGAACCGCAACCAAATGTTTGAAATTTCGCATCTGTTACAATATTGTCTTTGATTTTTAAATAAATTTTTAAAGAATCGCCGCAAGCAAGTGAACCAGCTTCGCCAATAGCATCTGCATTGTCAATTTTACCGACATTTCTCGGGTTTCTGTAATGATCTATAACTTTATCTGAATAATCCCACATATCTTTTATCCTTATATTATCTAATACGATAATTTATGGGAGTAGTTACTTAATATAAAATTAATTATTTGTTAATGGTTGAAATTATCCAATCGGTATAGTTGCTTTCTTGTCAGAATGAGATGTCGGAAAATTTTTTATTAATGGAACTTTTAAATCTTCAAAGATGTAATTTATATCTTCTTCAACATCAAGAAAATCTCCAATAGCGACGGCTTCAACATTTTTTCTCAATTTTTCAATATTGAATAATTGAGTTACCATTTTGTCGATTTTGTATGGAGGTTCGTTCAAATCTTCTAAAAATAAAATGAATTTGAAATCAGGAATAAAATCCTGACCGCACAAAGAAACAAGAGTTGACAAATTTCCACCCCAAAATCTTCCTTCATAATCAAATTTGCCTTCTTGAACAGTTTGGAAAAATTTGTTTATTGTGTATTCGCATAAATTTTCTTGCCCAAAATCGCTCATTATCATTGGACCTGAATATGTTGAAAGTCCGGCTCTTTTCAAAAACATTGCGTCAAGTGCTGTTATATCAGAATATCCGCAAAAGATTTTCGGGTTTTCTCTGATTAAATCGTAATCAATTTGGTTTATCAGTCTTATTGCGCCATACCCGCCACGCAAACAAATTATTGCATTAACAGATTTGTCCGAAAACATTTTGTGAATGGCACTCAATCGTTCTTTATCACTTCCGGCAAGATATCTGTTAGATGAATAAATATTGTCGGATAATTTTATTTTAAAACCTCTTTTTTCAAAAAAAGAAATTCCTCTTTTTAAGTTTGTGTCATCTTGCATAGCTCCTGATGGTGCAAGTATTCCGATTGTATCTCCATCTTTTAATAATGCCGGCTTAATAATATTCATATTTTCCCCATAATTCTTATTATTATGTTATCATATTACCATGAACGAAAAATATATACCTTTGTACAGAAAATATCGTCCACAAAAGTTAGAAGAAGTTGTT
>CALEJY010000149.1 GCA_937898445.1 uncultured Candidatus Melainabacteria bacterium
TACATTGTATTTTACAATTTATAATAAGTCAATTTGTTAAGGTATGAGTTATCCAAGTTGGCGAAGTTAATATAATAATCTCATTAGAACCCGCCTCTATTGTGGTATGTGTCCCCATTTTTCTTTCATATGACGGAACCATTTGAATTGTGGTTTTTCGCACTCTAACCTGTCTTTGCGCCATTGGTTTATATTTTGCTGGTTCTGAAATTCCACCACCAAACAAATTATTATTAGATGTGTACAAATAACCTCTAACCGGCATTTCATAACCATCTGCATAAGTCATTTTAGAAATTCTAATCTTCATAGATGCGTTTGTGCCAACGACAGGGTCATTGATTTTTTCTATATAACCGTAAAACGTTGTATCTTTTGGAATTATATTAGTATCATGAAGAAATAAGTCGTTTGTAGAAATAAATCTGACTTTATAACCTTCTTGACAATTTTGTGTAGAAATTTCTTGTGCATTCATAACAGGAATAAAAGTTCCTGCCGGAATAATTATTCCGTGATAATCCCTCAAAGGTAGCTGAACATTAGGCAAATCTTCCGCTTGCGCAATTGATGGTATTAAAAGTAACACGAGAATTAACAGTAATTTTTTCATAGTTTATATTATAACAGTTTTTCTTCTAATATCAATAGAACGAAAAAATTTTAGAATTGTTCATTTTTATTAAAGTGAATGGTGAGTAGTGAATAGTGAGTTGTTCATTTAACCGAAATGAACTTATCACCTTATCGCCCTAATAAAAAACTGTAACAACTTCTTCACACTCACGCAATTTTTACGAACAAAAATACTTTATATAAATGTAGTGTAGTTTAATAGGTAATATTGTAATGTTCAGTGCAGTAGCATCAGGAATATTTGCATACCGTAATGCCGACAAAACTCAAAACGGAGAAATCGGCAGAAGTGCAGTTGCGCTCGGTCAAACCGCAGGTTTGGTACAAGAAGTTGCCAAATACGATGGTTTGGCTGCAAATACTGCTCGTAGTGCGCTAAGTGTATTTTCTGATCTAGCAAAACAGAATAAAGCTTTTGAATACGCAGGCAAAGTAACTCAATTTGCCGTAAACAATGTAAACCCGCTTATTTGTGCATCAGGAGTTGTAAAAACGGCAATGTCTGACGATAAAGTTAAAACAGGGATTACAGAAGTTGCAGCACTTTCTGCAATGTTTGCAGGAGAAGGAATGATTAAAAAATATTACGACAAAGTCGCAGCTTCACCGGATGTTCAAAACAGAATTAAACAACTATCCGAAAATAAAATGTTCAAACCTATTTTTGAATACTTAGAAAAACATAAATTAAAAGGAAAAGCAGGAGCTATTGTCAAAGGTTTAACCTTCGTTGCCGGCTCTATGACCTCATATTCAGTTGGACAAGAAATGGGCGAACATATTTCTAAAAGAGTTAAAGCAAATTTAGGAATTGAAGAAAAATCTCCGCAAAAAATCAACCGTATGACTTAAACACATTTTTACCCCAATGTGTTATAATAAAGTCGTGAAGAAGATTATAATAATATTTTCAATACTAATTATGTCGCAAATCTTTGCGTCACCTTGTTATGCCATAAAAATCGGACTTCAAACCGAAACCGACTCTGCCGGAATTGGCACATCCGTAAAAGGAATTATCATTGATGCCAATACAAACCACAGTATTTGTGATTTAGAGGCTATGAAAGGTTACGAAATCAAGCCATATCATAACTTAATGGCAATTCAGTATAAAGGAAAATTTTACAAAGTTAATTCCGACAACATAGTCATAAAACCTGTTGGAACAGGATTTGTAAGTGCAAAAGGCAGATGGTATCGTGGAATTATAATGATACAAAACAAAAACGGGAAACTAACCGTAATAAATAATGTTCCGTTAGAAGATTATATAAAAGGTGTTGTTCCGTCAGAAATGCCATCAAGCTGGGCAACAGAAGCACACAAAGCTCAAGCAATTGCCGCAAGAAGTTACGCACTTGCAAACTTAGGCAAACGTGCAAGATATGGATATGATCTAAAAGACACACCGGAAGATCAAGCATACAGAGGAGCTTCTGCCGAAACTTCCGATACAAATTACGCAGTAGATCAGACAAAAGGCATAGTTTTAACCTACAACATGAAAGTAATTAGTGCATATTATTCAGCTTCAGCAGGCGGAATGACAAATACTAACAGTTGGGGAAGTAATTTGCCATACCTTCGTTCTGTTCCGTCTTTTGATGGCAATATCAAGAAAAACGGTCATGGTGTAGGCATGTCCCAACACGGAGCGAATAATTTAGCAAAACAAGGCTATAACGCATATCAAATTTTGCAATATTTTTACAAAGACGTTAAATTTGCAAGGGTTGACCCAAAATCATACAACTAGCCTAGAAGTGGCTATATTATTGAGTTTAAGACAATATAAAACCTTAAAAGTCGCACTATAATTTAGTTAGATTGAAAAATTTTTGAAAAACACTTGCCAAATTGAAATAAAATGCTATAATAAATCTTGTCGAGACAAAAGCATGCGGGAGAGAGAATGGTTTCTATTACTGTATGCAAAAGGAAAAAGGAGGTTCATAATGAACAAAGAAGAATTGGTAAAAGAAGTA
>CALEJY010000150.1 GCA_937898445.1 uncultured Candidatus Melainabacteria bacterium
ATTCCTTACACCATCTATATCTTTAGCACCATACCTTTGACCTGTTACGACCGCAAAACCGTTTGTTAATCCTACAATTACAAAAGTTATCAAAAAGAATAATGGCGCAACCGCACCAACTGCCGCAAAAGCTTCTACACCGAGAGTTCTTCCGACAATTACGAGATCTGCAATATTATATAGTTGTTGAAAGATGTTCCCAATCAATAACGGAACCGAAAAAAGCAGAATGTGTCTAAGGGGGCTGCCTTTTGTCATATCAGTAATCATAAAATTTTTCCTAAAATAAATTTAATTACTTTACTACTTTATTATATTATAAAATTGATACAAAATACGCAAGTTTTTATCATCAGATTTTATGCAAGAGATAAGTTCTTCTCGAATTTCTTCCAAATCCTTTTGATGTTCAAAATCAAACAAGTCTTTTGGTGTAACCCCAAGAGTATCTGCAAGTTTTCCTATTTTTTCTGCTCTGATAAAACTCTTTCCGCATTCAATTTTGCTCAAATTTCGCTCAGCAATATCTATAGCTTCCGCAAGTTCCTCTTGAGATAGCTTTTTCTTTATTCGTAATTCTTTAACTTTTTTGCCAAAAAGTGTTTTTATATCTTTCATAGTTCCTCTTGTAAGTATATATTTTTATTTCGACAAGATTAACGATATAAAAAATAGTCTGCATAATTGACAAAGTATTTAAAAAATTGTATATTAAGATATAAAACATAGACTTGTTGAATATATAGTATTTAAAAAATGGAGTAATAGATGAGCTTGAATTTTTGTTGGTATAAAAAAGTTGTTAGATGCCTAGATGTAAAGAGGCTTAGGTGCAAAGTCGGTTACGATAAACGTCATACTGAGGACATCAGTCCAAAGTATCGCATGGTTTGTAATGATGTTGGGCTAGAAAGCCCAACCTACGATTTGTCATTGCGAGCGAATGCGAAGCAATCCAGTGAAACAGGTGCTACGCACGTAGCCCTCTGTGACGACATTGGTGATAACTTAACACGTCACCCTGAACTCGATTCAGGGTCTATCAATGTTGATATTGAACCCCTCTCCTGCCTTACAGGCACCCTCTCCCCAAGTGGCACTATTGTCCGGTAAAAAAATAATAAAAAAGCGCAAGATGCCGCACAAAAAAGCATTTTGTCCTAAAATAAAGTTGTCCAGACAATAAATTAGGAGGGCATCTTGCAAGAACATTGTAGCATAATCGGAACAATTTTAACAGGTATCAATCGCAAACTATTCAAAAGAATTGTAGATAAATATAATGGAGATAGATACGTCAAATATTTTAACTGTTGGTCGTTGTTCGTTTGTATTTTAATCGGACAAATTGCTAATCTTAAATCTATTCGTGAAATTGTAGATACTATTAATTTTCAACCTAATAACCAATACCATATTGGGATTAAGAAAAACATCTCAAAATCTACTTTTGCAGAAGCTAACGAAAGAACTAATTGGCGTATTTTTAGAGATGTTTTCTTGAAACTTATTGCACAACTTCCTCAAAAAATACAACTGGAAGTAGAAAATCTTGTAAAAATAATTGATTCTTCTCCAATACGTTTAGATTTGACAAATCATACTTGGGCTGAAAAAACTCAAAGAATAGAAGGTATAAAGTTACATTTAATGTATGATTTAAATAATGCACTACCTACTTACTTTGAATTTACAGGAGCAAGAACAAATGACATTGAAATTGGAAAGAAAATGGATATTCAAAAAGGTTGCACCTATGTATTTGACAAGGGATATATGGACTTTAACTGGTGGAGCGATATAGATGACAAAGGTGCATATTTTGTAACCAGATTAAAAAGAAATAATGCTATTATTGAATTAAGTAAAATACAAGAAAATTCAGAACTAGTAAGTTCTCAATTAATTAGATTAAAAAACAAAAATCTTTGCCATAGTGGAAGAAATCGATGCAATGAGAAGATATTGAGAAAAGTAGTAGTAAAAAGAGAAGATACAAGACCGTTAATCTTGGTAACTAATGATTTAAACAGAAGTGCTGAAGAAATTGCTGAATTGTACAAGCAACGTTGGCAGATAGAGTTATTTTTCAAATGGATAAAACAGAATTTAAAGATAAAGAAGTTTTTAGGTAGAAGTGAGAATGCAGTAAAAACACAGATATGTATTGCTTTAATAAGTTACATCCTAATATACATGGCAGAAGAAATAAAAAAGGTATGTAGAAATATCTCATTAAAAAACCTACTAAAACTCATTGGAAATAATCTTTTTACTACTCTTAAAGTACGGAAATATGGACGGAAAAGATTAAAAGACCCTAATCAACTCCAATTTCAATGGGTATTTTTTTAGTGTTTTTTTTACCGGACAATAGTGCCCATTTGGGGAGAGGGTTAGGGAGAGGGGCTACTTAACTGCTTCGCTTCTTAGCCGCCTAGCTGCTTTCACTCTCGCCGAAGGTGCTACGCACGTAGCCCATTGGAACAATTCTCGTAAAATAGCTTTTACTCTCGCAGAGGTATTAATCACACTCGGAATAATCGGTGTAGTTGCAGCAATGACTATGCCTGTGTTTATCCAAAATACTAAAGAGAAAGAAACTATTTCTAAATTGAAAAAGTTCAATAGTGTTATGAACAAAGCTTTTACTATGGCAAAAGTTCAAAATGGCGAAGTTGAAGATTGGGGGTTGCAAGTTTCCGGACAAAATGCTGAGCCGGATGAAAATCAGCAGGCAACAAATAAACAAATGACGGATAAGGTTTGGGATATTTTAAGTCCTAGTTTAAAAATATCTTCAAGATGTAAAGTGACTGAAAGCGATTGTCAAAAATATGACAGATATTCATTAGATGGAACGAAATTCGGTAGTTTTAAACCAACTGTGATTTTTGCTGACGGAACTGTAATTGTCGGAACAACTGTGGCTAGTCCAACCTGTGAAAGTGTTCAGGGAACAAGTGAAAATTTAAAGCATGTATGTGGTGAAGTTTTTGTAGATATAAATGGCCCAAAACCTCCTAATGCAACTGGGAAAGATGTATTCATTTTTTGGTTTACAAAATATGGAGTTATACCAAGAGGTTTGCCTGATGAATATGCACGAATGAATACTTTATGTAATATAGAGAATAAAGATATTTTGAATGGATATACTTGTGCTGCGTGGATTATATACAATGAGAATATGGATTATTTGCATTGTGACGACTTGTCATGGGATGGCAAAAAAAGATGTAAGTAATAACCAAAATAAAAGACTTGCTATTTAAAAACTTTTATGTAAGAATAAAAACTGTCGACGAAAGTTGATAAAATTTCAAAATTGAATAATAAAAATTATGGCAAGGTAGCTCAGCTGGTGAGAGCGCACGGCTCATACCCGTGAGGTCGAGAGTTCGAATCTCTCCCTTGCTATTTTTTTATATAGAGGAGTGTTTTGGTTTTAAAATTTTTACTAAATAAAAAAAATAAAATTAATTTTTGTGGGATTAAACTAACTATTTCAAATCCAATTCCTAAAAAAATTATTAGAAAGTGTTTATATAAATATATTTGGAGGAAGTCTGAAAATTATAGTGATATTTACGTGTTGTTAACTACTTCTGGGGAAATATATCTTCTATCTTTATTTTTAAGGCAAATTAAAAATTCTCAAAATATTTTTTTTGTTACTACTAGAAAATATCATATAGAGATATTAAAAATGATTTTAGGGGATGTAAATTATTTATATTTACCAGAAGCATTTGAGTTATATTTTGAAGATACTTATAAAACAAATTATAAAGGTAAAATTTATAATAAGTATTTAACAAAAAGTTTTATTTCAATATTATATGATAATTGGTTTGACCAAAAAGACAAACATTATATTTCACTAATTAAAAGGTATATTGATTTTAAAGATGGTTTTAGTAAAGAAAAGCCTGAGCTCTGTTTTTCTCAAGATGTAGAAATTTCTTTAAAAAATAAAATAAATGAAATAGGATTAAATGTAAATAAGTTTGTCTATTTTATTCCAGAAGCTAAAACTTGCAAACCGATTGATATTCAATTTTGGAAAGATTTGTATGAAAAGTTTTCGGAATTAGGATATGACGTATATGTAAATTCTGTAGGTCAGAATAAAGAGTTTTCTTTTGGGAAATATGCTAATTTATCAATAACGGAAGCCAATCTTTTAGCAAGAACAAGCAAGGGAGTTGTAGCATTACGTAGTGGTATGTGTGAACCATTTACATTAACTGATGTACCAATGACAGTTCTATATACAGATGTTGTTATTGATAATAATATAAAAATTGATGCAAGTACAATTTTTCAAACTTATACTTTAAAAAAATATCCATACATAATAAAAAATAATTTGTTTGAATATAATATTAATTTATATTCAAAAAAAGAGTTAATAAAACATATTATAATTAATATAACTTCAACATAATATACAAAATTTTTTATTTGTATTAAAATATCAACAGAAGCAATTAAAAATAGATTATAATATAAATTATAGGTGATGAATGAAGATAATTATTCAAGCTGGTGGTAAAGGCACAAGATTAGAAGGTTTGACTAGGAATAAGCCAAAGTGTTTAGTTCCGGTTAATAATTTGCCTATAATTTTTTATGCTTTCCAAAAGTTTAAAGATGCTGAGTTTACGATTATTGCAGACTACAAGACTGATGTGCTTGAAAAATATTTGAATGCTTTTGGTTCTCAATACAATTTCAAAATTGTTAAGGCTAACAAAAAAGGTACAATTTCCGGTATCAAGGAAGCGATTTCTGATTATGATGAAAATGAACCATTTATGATTATGTGGTGTGATTTGATTTTGTCAGACAATTTTGAAATTCCTTCTACTAAAGGTAATTATATCGGTATTTCAAAAGACTTTGAATGCCGTTGGTCTTATCTTGACGACAAATTTGTAAAAACTCCATCTAAAGAAAATGGTGTTGCCGGCTTGTTTATCTTTGAAAACAAAAAGGCTCTTGAAAATATTGCGGATGAAGGTGCTTTGGTTGGCTGGCTGCAAAATCAAGATATCAAATTTAACAGACTTGATTTGTATGGTTCAAAAGAAATCGGCACTTTGCTTTCTTATGCTGATAACACAGATGATACACCTCGTTGCAGACCGTTCAATTCTATGGAATTCAACGGAGATGTTATCGTAAAACGTGGTATTAATGAGCAAGGCAAAAAGATTGCAGTAGATGAAATCGCTTGGTATAAGCACGTTAAGGATTTAGGCTTTGAAAATATTCCTGAAATTTTTAATTATGAACCACTAACAATGAAACGTGTTCAAGGCAAAAATATTTTTGAATACGATTGTTTGACTAAATCTCAAAAACGTGAAA
>CALEJY010000151.1 GCA_937898445.1 uncultured Candidatus Melainabacteria bacterium
CATCAATTTTAACCAAAGAAACGCCTTATGTACTATTATTACAAGACAATTTTGGAATGGGTAAAACTCATTTTTCAACTAGATTTACTTATTTTCTAAGAAACTGCGATATTAATACTATATACTTTAGCGCTTGGGAAAATGATTATATAGAACAACCTTTCATTTCTTTTTCAAAAGAATTTATAAAGTATTTTAATCAAAATAAAACTACTTTGGAGAAGTTTGGGGAAACATCCAAAGCTATTTTTAAATTAATTTTAAATATAGCTAAATCAACAGATATCTCAAAATTAAATATTCCTTTAATTCCTCCAATTGATACAGAAAAAGTGCTTGATGCAGGAAAAGAATTTATAAATACTTTTATAGAACACGATGATTATTTAATAGCTTTCAAAAAATCTTTAAAAAATTTTATAGTATCAATTCCAGCTCATAGACTTGTAGTTATTGTAGATGAGCTAGATCGCTGCAGACCAGATTACGCAATGAAAACATTAGAAATAATCAAGCACTTTTTTGATATTGAAGGACTATTTATTATTGTTCCGACAAATGAACGCTCTCTTCAAAAATGTGTAAAAGCTTTATATGGAATTGACGAAGAAAATCATAATAATCAAGAAAGTGAGTATTATTTTAATAAATTCTTTACCAACAAATTGAATTTATATAAGCCAGATTATTTAAAACTTGTTCAAACAACCATTCCCAAAAATTCAATACAACATCTTTTAGAAAATGGGAAAATGGAATTAACAGGTAAATATAATTCATTAGCAACACTTCAACAAAAACTTGCTGAATTTGGTAAAGGATTTAAATTAACCATGAGAGAAATGGTCAATGTTTGCAATAAAGCGATTTATTTTTGCCATCACATAACTAAAAGAATTGATTGCGAATATTTAGCCTATTTATTATGCAAAAAAGCTTCAAGAATAGAAAATGGAAATTGCAGAATACAATCAGAACATCCATTCAGCGATAACTCCAAGAAAAAAGAGTTATTGAAATTTGTTATTCCAGAAAAAGCTTACACTATAAATCATACAATTTACCAACAAGCATTTAGGGAAGAATATCCTTTTCTTAGAAATAGAATTTTTGCTTCGTATGAAGAATTTAACGAATTTTATAAAAATAAAAATTTAAAAAATTCTTCATACTTCCGTTATAACCTAAACCTTATAGAAACCTATATAGAAAATAAGAAAAAAGCTATTGATAGCTATAGAAACACTTGGGGTTCTGATGATAATGATGAAGAAATAAAAAAATATTACCAAAATATTGTAGAAGACGAACCCAGTATCCACGCTGAAAAATTACATCTTGCAGAACAACAAGTCACACAATAATCTACATAAATAATATTTTAAAATCTTGTTTTTATTAAGTTCGTTCAAAAATATTTATTCAACTCATTAAATAATACGCTTATTTGTGATAGAATAAAATAGATAAAAATTTTACTATCAAAAGTGAGAATTTAATGAATAAAAAAATATCCGTAGTTATTCCTGTATATAATACCGAGCCAGAGTTTTTGCAAAAAGCGATAAATTCTGTCTTAAATCAAACGTACAAGAATATTGAAATCATAATCGTAAATGATGGTTCTACAGATATTAATACATTGAATTTTCTAAAAACTCTTGATAATAAAAATATCAACATAATTAACCAAGAAAATAAAGGTGCCGGTGGGGCTAGAAATGCCGGATTAAATGCCATAACAGGAGATTACTTAGGATTTTTAGATGCAGATGATTGGTTAGACAAAAACTTTTACGAAGTTCTTTTAAATTTATGTGAAAACAATAATGCAGATATAGCTTGCGGAATGCTTACAAGAGCAACAAAATTTCGTAAAATGAAAATGGAACATTTTAAAGATGGTATCTATTCTGGTTTTACAGAAAAAATGAAAAATATTTCAAATGGATCTGTTTGTTCAAAATTATTCAAAAAATCATTATTTGAAAACATCCGTTTTATAGAACATATATATTGGGAAGATAATCCGGTTTTAGTAGAACTTTTACTAAAAAGTAATAAAGTTGCTTTTACTCAAAAAGTTAAATATTTTTATCGAAAAAATACATCTTCGATTTGTTTAAATAAAGATTTTACAAAAGAAGAAAAACGTCAAAATGATGGCTTGTTTATACTCAAACAACTTTACAATCTGCCAGAATATAAAAATGAAGAAGAAAAAAAAGTTGTTATGTCTATTTTTATTCCAGTTTTATTCAACAAATCAAAATATGAACAGGATAATGAATACAAAAAAAAACAGATAGTTTCTTAAAAATAGATGAATTTGAATTATTTTAATAAAATTAAAACCCCGCAAGCTTTATACTTACAGGGATTTCAATCTATCCCAATATCTCTTTTAAATCCTGTTCGGGGGTTGTGATTGGTTTTATTTTAAATTTATCTACTAGGATATTCAAAACATTTGGTGATACAAATGCAGGTAAGGTTGGACCTAATCGAATGTTTTCAATTCCTAAATAAAGTAGGGTTAACAACACACAAACCGCTTTTTGTTCATACCACGACAAAATCATTGACAATGGAAGTTCATTGACCGAACAATTCAATGCCTTTGCCAATTCTGTTGCAATTTTAATTGCGCTATAAGCATCGTTACACTGTCCCATATCAAGAATACGAGGCAAATCACCAATCTTACCCAAATCCAAATCGTTAAATCTATATTTTCCACAAGCAAGAGTTAAAATCAATGTATCAGATGGAGTTAGTTTTACAAATTCTGTATAATAATTTCTACCAGGTTTTGCTCCATCGCATCCGCCAACCAAAAATATATGTTTTAATATCCCTGACTTAATCGCCTCAATAACATTATCTGCCACAGACAAAACAGTGTTATGTCCAAAACCAACGGTCAAAACATCTCCACCATTTATCCCCGTCATTTTTTTGTCTTCGTCATAACCGCCCAATTCTAAAGCTTTTTCAATCACAGGCGAAAAATCTTTATCCACATGAACACATTCCGAAAATCCAACAACATCAGTGGTAAACACCCTATCTTTATAACTATTTCGGACAGGCATAATACAATTTGTCGTAAACAAAATCGGCGCAGGAATATTATCAAATTCCTTTTGCTGATTTTGCCAAGCAGTACCAAAATTTCCTTTCAAATGCGGATATTTTTTCAACTCAGGATACGCATGACATGGCAACATTTCGCCATGCGTGTAAATATTTATCCCCATATTTTTTGTCTGTTCCAATAATAATGCCAAATCATGCAAATCATGACCAGAAATAACAATAAACGGACCTTTTTCAATATTAGTTGAAACGACGGTTGGAATTGGGTTTCCATAAGTTTGTGTATTCGCCATATCCAAAAGTTCCATACATTTTAAGTTAATTTCACCGGTTTTCAAAACCATTGGCAAAAGACTATCAACAGTATTAAATTTCGCAACCGCTTGAAGCCCTTCATAAAAATACTCATCAACGACTTCGTTTTTATACCACAAAACTCTTGCATGGTGAGCATAAGCTGCCATACCTTTTAGACCAAACAGGATAAGTGATTTCAAACTCCTTATATCTTCATCACAATCCCAAATTGATTTAACATCAAAATGACTGTCACATTTTTTGGCAGATTTAACTTTTTGAAGATATTTTTTTATCGCATCATTATCAAAATTCACATTAGTAATCGTGATGAAAAGTCCATCAATAATAATTTCGGTATTTTCATCTGTTTTTTCAGCACAATTTGCCAATTCAATTATACTGCTTGTCAATTCGTCTTGAAGGTTTGCAGTATCTGGCTTCTTGCCACAAACTCCTTGAATTATACAGCCACTACCTTTATAGGTTTGCTCACATTGAAAACAAAACATAGACATAAATTTTTTCTCCTTATACACTGCAATTATTTAGAGAACAGAAAAAATTTTTCATTCTCCAATTCGGCATTAATAAACTCTCATGAAAATTTTTGTAACATTTTCATTACAAAGTAGCAAAATTCTCCAATCAGGTTACTTACATGGAAATTAATTCACAGGAGAAAAATATGATTTTAAAAATAGGGTATAATGTAAACGGACAAAAAATTTCTAATAATAAATATGGGCAAAAACCACAATCTAAACCAACAGTTGCCCCCCCCCCGAAATTCCAAAATAATTTGACAACCAACGATAAATTGTCGAATTTTAATTCTATTGGATCTTTCATTCCTTTCACAGCGAAAAAAGATGAAAAAACTGTTGGAAAATCTAAAATTGACAGTTTGATGTATAACACAAACACTCCTTCAAAAGTTCTGATTAAAAAATTAGAAAAAGAAGCTAAAGATAGTGGCTACAATGAAATTACGACAATGCACGTAATCAAACACGAATTAAAAGAATTAGACAAATACATTGATGATTTGGATAATGGAACAAAAGATTTTGAAGAAGCTAAACAACCAACATACTCAATGTTTTTAAGCGGAACAGTAAATAATCTTGTAGCTAAACCGGAATTACGTAAAGCAATACACCCTGTTATAAAAAAATACATAAAAGAAACTGATAAAATTTTAAAAGATGAAAAACCTGAAAATATAATCCCAGAAGACAATATCAAATTTTCATCAGACTTAACAGATGCAGTGCATTCATTTTTTAAAGAATCCGACATGAAAGAAGTTGTTCCATATATAATCTCTTATGGAGCTTTGTTAAGCCCTGACGATGTAACAAGTGACTTTGAAAAACATTTTTCATATGACATCAACGATGCCGTTATGATTAACCATAAAAAAATGGATGAAAGAATTCCGTTCAGTGAATATGAGCCTAAAGCTCAAAACATCTTGAAAAATCTTTCTCTCGGAACAAATATTTTTGTTACATTTGATCACAATAAAGATGATGTTCGCAATTTCTTAGACACAATAAAAAAAGTTAATGACGAAAGTAATTCAAAAACAGAAATTGTTGAATTAAACGAACATGCAAAAGCATCATATTTTTTGGACAAGGTTAATCAACTTGCAAAAGATAAATCTAAGAATTATATTATTGCAATGCAACCAACACGACTTATGGCAAACGATTTAGACCCAGAAGATTACAGTGATGGAGTATTGGCAATGAATACTGAAATGAGCGAAAAAATCAAAAACCCTCCATCTAATATTAAATTCTTGCTATATGATTTAAAAGATAATTTTTATGGTCTTTCTAATTTGCCTGTATTTTCTTCTTTTGAAGAAGCAGCAATTCCGACATTAAGCACTGCACAAATGATTAAATCTTTCAAAGAAAATCCACTTTTGATGAAAGATATTCATAAAAACTTCACTAAAAAAGCGATAGAAAAAACCGTTGAAGCCTCTGCGCAGATAGATGGAGTTTTCCCTGAAAAAACTCAAAGACTTATGAAAAAAATCGTAGCTTACAACATCAACAAAAAAGAAATTAACGATAAAGATGTTGCACAATACGTAAAAGAAGTTCCGGCTTTGTTCAAGAAAAACACTGAAGAAACCTCAGTTGAAGTTGTATTTGACACAGGCAAAAAGATGAAAGATTTTGTCGGCAAAACTGCAACTCAACAAGAAGCAAGTCTTATTGCAAAACAAATTAAATCAAACAAAATGGGAACAAAGGGAATTATTGTTTACTCTCAAGACGGTTCTCCTGGTAGTGGCAGACGCTTTACGGCACAAGCAATTGCAGGTGAGGCAAGAGTTCCATATATTGAAGTAAACACAATGGACTTCGGTACAAAAGAAGTTGACCTTTTCGGAGGTGGCGCACTTACTCCAGAAGCATCTATCAAAAAATTGTTCTCTCTTGTAACAACCCAAGCAGAGGCAAACAAGCACAAATCAGCAGTTTTATTTGTTGATAACTTTGAATATTTCTCTGTAGGTGAACAAGTTTCTCTTTACCACCAAAAAGCAATGGCACAATTGTTGAGAGAAATGGACAAAGCACAAAAAGCTGGTTTGAATATTCTCGTTGTTGGTTCAGTTTCAGATCCGAGATTAATCGGAGAAGCGACAATGAAATCATTCAAATTTATCGACAGTATTGCCGTAACTTCTCCGGCATATAGCGCAGAAGAACGTGCAGCCGTATTGAAAAATACTGCGAAAAAAGAAAGAATAAAACTCGCTGGAACACCGACAGAGCAAGAAAACACAATCAAATACGCAGCAGAAATCGCAGGAGGTTTTCCATTTATCTATTTGCAAAACTTAGCTAAAAAAGCTGCCTCAGTAGCCGCAGAAAAAGGGCATAAAGAAATAAATAAAGCTGATTTTACAGAAGCATATTTGCAAATCACGACCGGCAGAGCTTCGACCAGAAAAATTAACGAACATGAAAAATTAATCGTAACTTCTCACGAATGCGGTCACGCTACAAACCTTCAAGTTATGAACAATGTAGCCAAAACTAAGGGTGAAAAATGGCATGTTCCGACAAAAGTAAACTTTATAACTCTTGACCCTAGAGGAATGTTCGGAGGAGCAGTATTCTCAGGCTATGATGCAAACAAACAAGTTTCATTTGAAACAATGTTTTCAGATATCGTTTATTCATTCGGCGGAAACTCTGCAGAACAAACATTCTACAATATGAACGGCTCTTATGGTATAAGTTGTGATATGCAATCTGTAAGAGAAGATGCAGAAGAAATGGTAAAAGTTATGGGACTTGGCGCAAAAACCGGTAAAATGTCTATTGGAGATGGTGAAGATTTGTCAGATAAAACCAAAGAAATGATTGAAGATGACGAACGAGTAATCATCCACAACGGAAAAATTGTTTCTGATTTAATCACAGAAATCTACGCCGACTTTAACAAAGAATTTACCGAAAAATACGCTCATCGTGTTGGAACAGGTGAATGTATCATAAACGGTGATGATTTTAGAAAAATGTTGAATGATTGGAAATCACGCCAAACACCAGAAAAACAACACGAATTAGAATTGTGCGATGATATGATTTTGAAAATTATTGATTGCACTAAAAAAGGTGTAGAGGTTCAAAAAGAACAAAAATAAAATTGGTGCAAAACGCTATAATTACTTTGTTGTCGGATTAATAAATTCGACCTACAAACTAAGTCTTATCGCCATATAGGCATATCGCCTTATTGCCTTCTATGATACAGACTTCGCCTCTATGCATCTTCGCCTCTAGTCGTCTAATTAAAATAAAAAGCGGATTTGGTTAAAATCCGCTATGTTTTGTATTCAATAAATAGAAGTTATATGAAAAGTCTAATTTTTGTATAAGCAAACTTCGCCGTTTTCAAGAGTTTTTTGAACATCAATCACTCTTTGGTTAGAACTTCCAACCCAAGGTAATCTTACATCCTTCAACTCCTCAACGAACTCTCCGTCTGCTACTACATCAAGATATTTTACTCCAGGTTCGTTTTTAAATTCTTCCCACAAAAATCCTGAATACAACCAAACAGTCTTTGTAGGGAATTTTTCTTTTACTTCCTTAGCAAGTTCAAACACTTCTTTTCTGTTTTGAGGATGAAGTGGATCGCCGCCACTGAAAGTAATTCCTGAAACATAGTCTTTGTCCAAAGATTCAAACAATTCTTGTTTTGCAGCATCATCAAATGGAATTCCACCATTAATATCCCACGTAATTGGGTTTTGGCAGTTTTTGCAATGATGAGTACAACCTGCAAGCCACAAAACAGATCTCAAACCTTCGCCGTTAAGCATATCTTCTTTTGTTATATTGTGGTATCTCATTACATGCTCACTCTATCTTTAATTTCTTCCATTTTAGCTTGGTTCAAACGAGTATCACCTTTTACTCTTGAATAAGATAGGTAACCGTTCATTCTGTCGATTTTTGTCAAGTTTCTGCTACCACATTTAGGACAAACATCCATATTCAATTCTTGGTGTCCACAATCGTCACAGTAAGAAAGTGCTAGGTTAACACCTTCATAGAAACCTAAGTCCATCGCACGGTTAACAAGAGTTTCAATAGCACCTGTGTTATAAGAAACAGGGTATTTTACGTATTGAATTTTACCACCGTTTAACAAATCCCAGAAACGTTTTTCCAAATCTTGTTTTTGGATAGGAGAAATCTTTTCTGAAACATGGCAATGGAAACTGTTTGAAACATATCCTCTGTCAGATACATTTTTAACAATACCATATTTTTTTCTGAATTGTTTTACTTGCAAACCGCAAAGGTTTTCAGCAGGAGTTCCGTAGATAGCGTAAAGATATCCGTCTTTTTCTTTGTATTCATCAACTTTTTTGTTAATGTATTCCATTACTTCTAGAGCGAATGCGCCATCTTCTGCCAATGATTTTCCGTTATAAAGTTCTTGCAATTCATTCAATGCAGTAATACCGAATGATGCTGTTGCTGATTTCAATACAGGTTTAATCTTGTCATGGATACCTAAATGACCGCCCAAGAAACCGCCTTCACAATATGCTAGAGGGTTTGTTGATGCTTTCATTTCACCCAAGTAATCATAAGTTCTGATATGAATTTTTCTGATTAATTCCATATAGTAATCAAGAACTTCATAGAAATCTTTACTTTCTTTTTGAGCTTTTGCATAAATCAAAGGTAAGTGTAAGCTGATTGCACCAATGTTAAATCTACCAACGAAAACAGGTTGATCGTTTTCATCAGCTTTGTGAATACCGCCTCTTTCATACCAAGGAGAAAGAAACGCTCTGCAACCCATTGGAGAAACAACTTTTCCATATTGTTTGTACATAGAAGCAACATAACCTTCACCGGTCAATGACAACCAGTCAGGATACATAGCTTTTTTAGAACATTCAATACCTGCTCTATATACATCTTCTAATGGTTTACCTTCTCCGTGAAGATTTTTATCGAACAAGAATACGATTTTAGGGAATAAAACCGGTTTCTTGCAAGATTTTTTACCTTGACCATCACGTCTTACATTAAGCATAATGATTGTTGCCATTTTTTCAAATTTAGATTGACCTAAACCTGCACTAACTGTAATGAACGGATAATCACCTCTGCTTGATGCAACAGTGTTGAATTTGTATTCCCAACCTTGAAAACCGTCGTGGAAATCTTTTTCAACATCTTTTGTTGCTTGAATTTCTGCTTGTTCAGGAGAAACTCCCATATCAATATATTTTGCATAGCTTTCATTGTATGTCTTTTGAGCATAAGGAGCAAGGATTTTATCAACTTCAGGTAATGTAAAACCACCATATTGTTGGCTCGCTGCTGCCATTGTGATATCACCGATTACATCAAATGCAACATTCAATGATTTTGGTTCGTTGTACCACAAGTTACCCATTTCAAATCCGCCTTTTAAAACAGATGCAACATCAAATAAACAACAGTTCATTGTGTCACGTCTTGCAGACATATCATGAATATAAATATAACCGTCATTAATTGCTTGAAGTTCTTCAACATTCAAGAAAAACTTTTTATAAAGTTCTTTGTTCAATTCATTGAAAATCAAAGAACGTTTTGTTGAAACAAGAGCTGAATCGGCGTTAGAATTTTCTTTATCACCGATATACATAATTTTTTGGCTTTCTTGATAAACTTTGTCAAGCATATGAACGAAATCCTTTTTATAGTTACGGTAATTTCTATAACTTCTTGCGATTTTAGGGCTTACATCTTCTAATGCACTTTCTACGATATCGTGCATTTGAGCGATGTTAACTTCTTTAGAATCAAGATTTGCAAGTTCGCTTTCAACATATTCAGCCAAATCGCTAAAATCTTCATCTGAAAGTGAAATCATAACTCTACCGGCAGATTTTTTAACAGCGTTAACAATCTTCTGGAAATTATAATCTTCCCTAGTTCCATCTTTTTTAATCACTACAATCTTGCTTGCTAAAGCATGATCTTTTACACTTCTCAACTCAGTAGGAACTGTTGTATTCGAAACTGATTTTTTAGATGTCAATGGTGTAAGATTTACAATCTTATTATTGTCCAAAATATTGTTTTGCATTTTTTCCAATCTCCTTCACTGCGAAATTTTACCCCTGTAGGTTCCCCTACCCTGAAAAGTTTGATTACACAAGCTATTTCAAGATTTCTTAACCATTCATTTTTCCAAATCTCGTTTATTTATTCGTATTAATATAATACACCAGTTTAAGTTTACTTTGCAATAGATTGATAGGATTAGAAAGATTGATTTTTGGATTTATCTTTATTTGACAAGGTTACCCGAGTTTAAATTTCTTCATAATTCTTTTTAATTTGCGTTATATTTATTTTCATTATTTAATATAATTAAAAGGATTTATAACGAATAGCTTTAATAGCAAGGGGCATGCCAGTATATACTGTTTTAAACACCTACAACAAGCTAAGGGCATGCCTTTTTAAGAAAAATGGAGAGAAAATATGCAAATTACCCACAAACAAATTAACCCATGGATTGTCATGATACCAGTCATGATTTCCGTGTTTATGTACGCATTAGATGAAACAATTTCAAACGTAGCACTGCCATATATGGCCGGAAGTTTCTCTATAAGCCACAATGAGTCTACTTGGATTATTACAAGTTACTTGGTTGCAAGTGGTGTAATAATTCCCGCAGTTGACTTCTTTTCAAAGCTTATGGGCAGAAAAGCATATTTTCTTTTAAGTATAACAATATTCACAATCGCATCTGTTTTATGTGGACTTTCAACATCCATGCCAATGATACTTTTTGCTCGTATATTGCAAGGTATTGGCGGTGGCGGAATTATGCCGATATCTCAGGCGATTATTTTTGAAATCTTTCCAAAAGAACAACGTTCTGCTGCAATGGCGGTATTTGGTTTGGGGGTTGTAATGGCTCCGATTATGGGACCGGCTCTCGGTGGTTGGTTAACAGAAACATGGTCATGGCCTTTTATATATTTTATTAATGTTCCTTTCGGAATTGTAGCTTTCCATTTGACTAAAAGTCTTGTATTTGACCCTGATTATGCTAAAAAACAGAAAAATGTATCAATGGATTATTCAGGATTTTTCTTCCTTTGCATTTGGCTTTTAACATTGCAAATCGTCTTGGATAAAGGTAATGATGCAGACTGGTTCTCTGCAGCATGGATTTGCAAAACCTTTGCAATATCTATGATGGCAATGATTGCGTTTTTCTCTATTCAAATCAAAAAGAAAAAACCGCTTATTGATTTATCAATTATGAAAGACGGAAACTTTTTCTTCGGAACAATAGTTCTTATGGTATTGATGGGTGTAATGATGGCATCAGCAGCAATTTTGCCTTCTATGTTACAAAGATTGATGGGATACACATCATTCTTAAGTGGTATTTCAATGGTTCCGAGAGGAGGCGGATGTCTTTTAGCAACAATACTTTGCGGTGTTTTAACTCCAAAAATAGGAACAAAACCTTTAATTATCGCAGGTTTAATAATACTCGGAATTGGCGGATTAATGTTTGGTGAAATCAACACCAATATTGCGCTCGTTGATATTGCACTACCTAACTTTGTATTCGGATTGGGAATGATTATGGCAATGGTTCCAATGATGAACTTGTCATGCAGTACATTGACAAACGACGAACAAACTAACGCCGCAGGTGTTCAAAACCTTCTTAAAAACATCGGTGCAGCCATCGGAACATCTGTTGCAACTACAATGATTGCAAGATTTTCACAAGTTCACCAAATGATGATGGTTGGTCATTTGAATTTTGCAAGTGATCCGTTTGTTCAAAAAATCGGAGCAATGACATCAAGTTTTGCCGCAAACACAGATTTGGCAAGCGCAACTCACATGGCTGAAAATATGGTTTATAACCAACTTTTGCAACAGTCTAGTTTGTGGGGGTATGTAGAAACCTTTAGATACTTTGGGATTGCGGCATTTGTAATTATTCCGTTAGTATTGTTAATCAGATCCAAACAGGCTAAAGCCGAATAAATAAAATTTCCCCAACTGTGGAATACAAAACAATTTATCCCTCTTTAAAATGAGTTTAACACCTAAAAAGGAGGGCTAAATGTTTTATAACGTACTAAAATTAAAAGATCTCGGCAAAACAGACAAATCTTTTGAAAAAGAAATTTTGATGGAGCATGATGATAGCTGCTTATCAATCGTTTCCATCAAAAAAGATGAAATCATTGACACACATACATCAAAATGTAATACAGCAGTAATTGTAATTGATGGCGAAATTGAACTTCATTTTGATGCAGAAAAATTCAAAATTGAAAAAGGCGAAATGCTTATGTTTAAAAAAGAAGAACAACATAAAGTTGTTGCACAAAAAGACAGTCGATTTTTATTAATAAAAATCTAAATCTAAACGAAATCATTGTAAGGGGCTTAATAGCCCCTATTTCATTTTATATAGCAAAATTTTATTTTTACAGATTTTGAAATAAATATGAAAAATATAGTTAATTCCACAGTTAAATTTTCATATAATATTTCAAAAGGTTCTATCAAAAACAGGCAAAAACTAATTTCTAAATACAACAAACAGATATTTAGTAGATTGGAACAAAATCTCAAAGATAATTATATCTCTGTTGCAGATGCTCAAAAAGCTATTGATGAAGTTTTGCCAGAAAAAAAAGTTATACAAATAAGACCTATATCTTCAAAAAATAAAAAAGAAGATGTTGGAAATTCTGACTTTCTATACGGCAAAAATTGGAATATAGTAGGACAAACCATTGACATCCCTATAAAAAATAATAAAATTTCTATAAAAAATTTAAGTATATTTATGCATGAATTGACGCATGTTATAAACACATTATTAAATCCAAAAACAACCGCACGAGTAAACGGAATGTATTTAAGACGTACATATACAGAAAATTTGAGTAACATAATTGATAAGAAGTTATACAATTACGAAAATATTGAAGAAACTATCCCTTTTATATCAAATAAAAGATATAAAAAAGCAAAAAAAGAAATTTTACAAACAAGAGAAAACGAATTATTAAAATTTTTAAAAGGCTATTCGGTAAAAGATAAAATAGATTATATTCAAGAAATGAGAAATACTCTTATTGAAGAAAGAACAGCTTACACTGAAGAAGAAAAATATGCCTGGATACTTACTAAAAAACATAAAATACATTTACCAAAATTTAATGAAATTGGTAATTTAAAAGGCTATTTTTTTGATGAAAAAATAAAAATACTCAAAAAAATCGGATTTGAAATTATAGACAAAGAACGCAAAGAACATGCCAAAAAGCTAAAAACAAGACGTAAAAAATAGTAGAACTTTTTTGCGCTAAAAACTCAAAAAAATTGATAAAATTCGTCAAAAATCTAAGTAATTTTTTCTTTTTGATTACTTTTTCTTACCCAAGACCAATATCTGAGTGGTGCTTTTTCTTTGTGGAACTTTCTTTTTGCGCTAAAAAGAAAGTTTCCGGCGGTAAAGGGAATTTACTTAATCGTTGGTGAGAATAGGAAATTCGAACCGTACGAATATGTATGCAGAGCTAACCCAATAATTTTTTTAACAAAAAAATTATTGGCTCAATTTCACTGCCGCCACCATACCAAAAATATTAAAAATCAAACAATTATATTAGATTGTATGGTGGCGGTAAGGGGAATTGAACCCCTGTTTAGAGAATGAGAATCTCTCGTCCTAACCACTAGACGATACCGCTATTTATTTTTCCGAAATCATTATAGTACAAATATAGACATTGAGGCAATGAAATTTTTCATTTTCTGGAAAAAATGTAAAAGGTATAAATTTTTTCAGAAAGGATTTAGTGATATGAAAAATATTCATCTTGACAATGTTGTAAAAGATTTTATTGATAATTTAAAAGTAGAAAAACCTATTTATGAGATGGAGGCTGATGATGCAAGGAGATTTCTTGTAGAGGTGCAGGAAAAAGATTATGAAAATTTAGAAGGTTTTGTTGAAGATATTTCGATTTTCAGTCCTACGGTTGGTGATATTAGTGTAAGACTTGTTAAACCGGAAGAATGCAAAACAGAAATTTTGCCGCTTGTTGTTTACTGTCACGGCGGCGGTTGGGTTATGGGTGATGCTGATATTTATGATATGACAATTAAAACAATTGCAACGCATGCCAGATGTGCCGTTGCATTTATAAATTATCCAAGATCACCGGAGTTTAAGTATCCTGTAGCATTAAATCATGTTTATGAAGCGATTAAATATTTTGGAGAAAACGGGAGCGATTATGGGATTAATCCTGAAAAAATCGCTATTGTCGGAGATAGTGCAGGTGGGAATTTGGCGACTGCTACGGCGATTAAATTGAATTATGAGGGCGGAGTTAAACTATGTTTTCAGGGTTTAATTTATCCTGTATGCGATATCGGAATGAACACAAAATCTTACGGTGAATATAAAGATGGACCGTGCTTAAGCAAAAAAGCTATGGAATATTTTTTCGATGCTTATATTTCTAATAAGGATGAGAAAAAAGATATTTTTGTATCGCCATTGAGGGCTGAAATTGATGATTTGAAAGGTTTGCCACCTACATTGATTATTACGGCAGAAAACGATGTTTTGCGAGATGAGGGCGAAGAATATGCGCAAAAACTCATTGAGGCAGACATTGATGTAGCTTGTGTAAGGATTAATAACACAATCCATGATTTTATGATGTTAAACTCTATAAGAAAGAGTAAGGCAACACATGCCGGTTACAAATTGCTTTGTCAGTTTTTGAAACATGCGTTGTATAAATAATACAAAAATTCTTTTTATATCTTGCCTATAGTTAAATTTACGTGTATAATAAACACAGTTTAGAATTATAGGAGAGAAATTATGAAAGATAAAATTTTAAACGCACTATTAGTTATTGTTCTAATTTTGTTGATTGTAGAAGTTGCAACTCAAGAACCGGAAAACAGATACGAAGTAATTTCCGGCAACAACAATGTAACAATTTTGCTTGACAAACAATCAGGTCAAACATGGAGAAACTGCATTTGCGGAGAAAAATCAAATGTTCCTGGCTGTTGGGAAAAAATGATTACAATCAACCCAGAAAACTTCAACAAACCGACAGGTGAAGCAAGAACAATGAAAAAAATGATGGCATTGCAAAAGAAACAAGCAAAACTTCAAGAAAAAATGAATAACAACCAACCGCCACAACAAGCTCCTCAAGGTCAAAACGAACCTTTGAGAATTGGTGGTTAGGATAAGGATAAAGTTAAAACATAAAAAAAGACCGAAAAATCAAATTCGGTCTTTTTTTATTAATACTTTCATCGTCGGGGTAGGTACACCGACCTACTTTTGCATATGTTTAATTCCCTAACTCATAATTATATTAAGCAATAATACAACGCTTTTGAACTGCTTCTGCTGTTGTTTGTTTTTGAGTTGCTCCTTTTAACCAACTACCAAAAAAGTCATCAAATCTGGTAGATTTTCCATTTTTAATAACATCCATAAATAAGTTTGTACCTTCAAATTTACAAATATCAACAATCTTATCTGGTGCGTATGCCATAGGTAGATGCTCAGGATACTGCTTTAAAGTTTGCTCTCCAAAAGACTTTATAATAGCATCTGTTCTTGGAGAAGCTTTATATCCGTAACAAGAAACCATACCTTGTTTATTAACAGTTTTGACTAACAATGAATTATTCTTTGGGTTACGAAACAATTGTACAGTAGTATTTGGATTAACTTCTTTAGTTAAAACATGACAAGCACTTTTAGCTCCACGACCAATAATTTTTGCAACATTAAACATAATAAATTCTCCTATTCCTTAAATTTTTTCCCTTTTAAAGTTTAAATC
>CALEJY010000152.1 GCA_937898445.1 uncultured Candidatus Melainabacteria bacterium
ATTTCAACGTAACTAACTGCGCATCTAGACTTCTTTGCATCTAAGCATCTTTTAACTTTAGCTGCTTCACTTCCTAACTGCCTAGCTGCTTTTGATACGGTCTTTTCACGTTTCACTAAAACTGCCTTCCTATCATATAAAATTCTTACAAAAAGTCCTCCTTTTTGAAGGAGGACTTTAATTTGTAATTTCTATTCTTCAATTGTTGTTGCAACATTTTTGTTCATAATTGTTTGGGCAATCGGTTGGTCTTTTTCTAACAAACTTAAGTATAATAATTTGTTAGCTGTTGCCTGATCTAGGTCGATGAACTTACCTCCGGCTTTTACATCACTTGCTGAAACGATTTTTACGTTTGCGTTGATTGTCAAGTCACCGTATTGTAGATGTACCGGAACAACGTCACCAACTTTTAGTTTTCCTTTGTGGGTTAATGATACCCCACCTCTTGAGATGTCGGAAATTGAAACTACGTTGTCACTTGATTCAAATGAAATTGGGTTTTGGTTGTCTTGAGCATTAAATCTCATATATTGACGTTTATCGATTGAATCAACTCTGTCACTTACGACACGTTGTTTATATACATCCTTGAAGTCAACCCTTCTATCAGGTGTTGGAGTAGGAGTTGGATCCGGATCAGGATCTATATCTGTGTCAGTATCGATATCAGTATCGTTGTCGGTATCAGTATCAATGTCTGTATCAATATCAGTATCTGTATCGATATCAGTGTCGGTATCAGTATCGTTGTCGGCATCAATATCTGTGTCAGTATCTGTATCTGTGTCTGTATCAGTATCTGTATCATTGTCGGTATCAGTGTCTGTGTCAATATCGGTATCTGTATCGTTGTCAGTATCGTTATCTGTATCTGTGTCGATATCGGTATCTATGTCAGTATCGGTATCTAAATCAGTGTCTGTATCCGTATCATTGTCAGTATCTATATCAGTGTCAGTATCAGTATCTGTGTCAGTATCGGTATCTGTATCGTTGTCAGTATCAGTGTCTGTGTCAATATCGGTATCTGTATCATTGTCAGTATCGTTATCAGTATCTGTATCGATATCTGTATCTGTGTCTGTATCGGTATCTGTATCACTGTCTAAGTCTGTATCAATATCAGTATCTGTATCAGTATCTGTGTCTGTATCAGTATCCAATGGATAATCAGGTTCTTCATCTTTTGGAACAACTAGGTTGTCATCATCTTCCTCTGTTCCTTGTTTATCAGGATCTGTAGTTCCATCATAATTTGGATCGCTACCTTGTTCACTGCCACCGTAGTAATAGTTTCTATCATCAGAATTTTTACCGATTGCAGTAACATCGTCCGGTCTAACTGCTTTTGTTCTGATTGAAATTGGTGTAGAGCCATCATTTGCGTTAGTCAAAGTATTTGTAGTACCATCTTTAACTACTGTAGAATATCCACCGTTACGGTGTTTACCCATATTGAAATAGTAACCGCCAGCATAAGCGTTATCTGCAACCATTGTCAAATCTTGATCACCAGAAGGTCGTTTGTTCCCGTTACCTCTTAATGTACCGTTTTTAACTACGATTGTTGAATCTGCTGCTGATCTATATTCAGGTTTTTCTGAATCAATCCATTTTGTACCCAAATCAAGTGCAACCAATTTTGCTCTTTCAGGGTGAATATTTGTATTTGGTCCGTAATAATCTTCTGCGTATGTAGGAACTTCGCCTAAGTGGTCAACATACATATTTTTGCCACGAGTTGTTAGGTTAATTTTTTTAGCTGCTGTAGTTTCTCTAACATAAACATTTCCAGAAAACTCAGCGTTTACGTCACCTGTTCTTGAAATAATCGCACAAGCGTTAGTATCAAGTTTTGTACCATCAGCAGCATCCATACCTTTTACGTCGATGTTGCCGATTGCCAACATATCAACGCCGTTTCCGGTTTTGTTAATATTGTCGATTACGTGATCAACTCTAGCATCATCTCCAACTCTATTATAAGAATAACCGTTTTGTCTGAATGTCAAAGGTTTTGCAGAGCCTTCACCGATATTACCACTTGCGATTAAGGAAATACCTGTACCTTCAACGTTTGGATTTGCTGAATTTTTAGATCTGTTAACAATACTGTATGGAGAAGCACCTTTTGTAGAAGAATCTGCCAACAAGATTACTCTACCATCAGCTTTAATTTGGTTAACATTCATATTTTTGTTCAAACTTGCCATATTGATTAGGGAAGTATTTGAACCTGCAGTACTTGTTGCAGTAATAACACCGTCGATAGAAGTATTTACAGATTTAGTCAAATCTCTTTGATTTGGTCCAATACCTGTACAAATACCGCCGTCACAAGGTCCAACTTCTTCACCGATTGCACCGTTTGTAACAGTAGCGTTCAAATCAGCTCCGTTAGTTGTATAAATCAATGTGTTAGCAACACCATTATTTAACAAGTTACCGTTTGTAACTGCAATATTTACATCAGCGTTAGATGTAATATTGTTGTTTGCAGCACTTGAGCCGATAGACATATTAGAATTTTTGTTTACGAAGTTAACTGTGTTAGTTTTGGTAGTATGATTAGCGGTCACTTTACCTTGAATATTCATACCGCCTGAACCTTCGTTAGAAACTAACAAAGTAGAATTATTTTGAGTTAAAGCAGAACCGCCAGATGCAATTAAACCAGTAGATGCAACTAACAAACCACCGTTTGTGTTAGTAATTTTTGTTGCGCCATTAGGGTTTGAAACTTCACCTGCAATAGAAATACCGTTAGAACCTGTGTTTTCGATGGTAATATTACCTGTACCATAGTTTCTAACTTTTGCACCATTACCAATTGAAGTGCCAGTAACAGATTTGATAGAAATGTTGCCGTTGTTATTTACAAATTTGTTAGCAGTACCCATGTTATCAGTATTAACAAGGTTTGTGAACAAAGTATCAGCCGCATCATGACCTGTCAAAGCAGCAGTTTCGTTGTTACCAATACCGGCTAACAAAAGACCGTTATTATTGATTTGTCCACCTTGCAAATTGATATCACCACGAGCAGCAACTTTACCCCCGATAGTGATTGCATCACCACCAAGAGTTAAAGTACTTCCGGCACTATCTGTTAATGTTGACAAATCAAATGATTTATCAGTCATTACAGCAGTATTTTTAGTGTAATCATACGCACTAGGAACAATTGTTGAAGTTCCTGTCGGATTACTAGCATCATAGCTTACATCATAACCGGAAATATAATATTGATGATCTTTAGGTAAACCTAAATTACTGGACAATTTGTCATAAGAACTTTGTGTTGGAGAAATAACTGATAAATTACCGACATTGATAACGCCGGAACTTCCAACAACCATACCGTTTGGAGAAATAAATACCAAATTGCCATTTGTTTTTAAAGCACCATTAACACCTTGAAGTGCGTTAACAATACCATCTATTTTTACTCCATTATTAACCAATGCAATAAAGTTATTAATATCTCCTTTAATATCGGTTAATGTTAAATCATTACCAGTTCCAGATTGCTTTTGTAAAATATAGTTGTAAATAAAGTTTAATACATCACCCTTAGCCAAATTAATTTCGCCAAATTGTTTGAAACCGGTATCACCTTTTACAGCATCCGGTCTGATATTCCAAGTGTTACCACCACCATTGTTAATTTGGTTATTATTAGCGTCTGTGATAGTTGATGCAGCCAAAACCTGATATGTCAAAGACTGTTGCATGATTAGCAACATACTTAACATAAATGCAACTACTCTTTTTTTATTAATTCCCTGTGTATTCATTGTCTTTGGAACCTCTATTTTCTTTTTCTGCACGTTTAAACACTTTTACATGTATATAAACGGATTTTGCGCTCAATTCTTTACTATTTTTCGGCAATTGTTTACAAAAATTTATAATTTAGAAAAGAGGGAAGGATTGAATAATCCAACCCTCTTTAGAGTTATCTGGTTATTACATTTGCTCTTGCAATAAATCCTTTTTTACGTAAATTTGCTTCGCTTGCATTTTTACCATTTTTACCGCCAAGAGGAATTTGGTTTCTATCAAAACCGCCAATTGTGTTAGGGTCAGTTCCGATTATTGTATCATCAATACCTGCAATCATGCCTGCCGGAATTTCTGATGGGAAGTGATAAGTCAAATCTCCCGCATAGTTTAATTTGTAAGGATTTGATTTGTAACCGTTAATTTGTGTCATAACATATTCAAGAACCTTATTTGCAGTCGCATCATCCTGAATGTTGTACATTTTCTTAACGATACTCAATCTGTCTTCTGCTAAGTTGTAGTTAGTTCCTTTTTTATGAGAAACTTTGATTTTGTATGTAAAGTTATCAATATTTTTATCAGGAGTTTGAACTTCTCTTTCCTCTCTTGTAACAAATTGAGGAATATCTAAAGTTTGCTCTTTATTTTCAGTTTCAGTTTTTTCTTTCTTTTTATTAAGATTTACGATACCGTCAAAGCTTCTGCCTTTAGCGTGAACTTTACCCATTGAAAGTGCGTTGTTAACACCTCCGGCAATACCTCCAAAGATAGCGGCATTTATTGCAGTTTTCAAGTGCTTGTTGCCACGACCTTCCCATTTCTGACCTTTAGCCTCAACTTCGCCAGAATATTCTTGTCCTTCAGCAGTAACTGACCATTCTTGTCCTTCAGCAGTAACCGACCAATCTTGTCCTTTGGCAACAACCGACCATTCTTGTCCCGGTGCAGTAACTGACCATTCTTGACCTGGAGCAACAACTGACCATTCTTGTCCTGGAGCAACAACTGACCAATCTTGACCACCAACAAATATATCTTTATTGACTACTTTAGTAAATGTTTCTCCATTATCTGTAAAGTTAAATGTCGTTCTATCATGAATTGTTCTATCTGCAGTTGTACCGGTAAATGTTCTGTCATCTGTTCTGCCAGTAAAAGTTCTATCATCTGTTCTACCAGTGAATGTTCTATCATCCGTTCTGCCTGTGAAAGTTCTATCAGCAGTTGTACCTGAATAAGTTCTATCAGCAGTTTTACCTGAATAAACTCTATCAGCAGTTCTGCCTGAATATTGAACAAATTGCGATGCGGTTTCACCTGCAAGGTTAACAGCACCTGCTAACCATGATGCACCCAAACCGGTTCCAAAACCTAACGCACCGCCGATACCAACACCTTTCAGCAAGTGTAAAGCACGTTTTACGTTAGTTGAGTTAGTGTCAACACTGTTGCCACCTTTTTCAACCAAGTGACGAAGTTTATTTAATTCTCCATTACCAACTCTGCCATTGTCGTTACCAATAATTTCTTCAATTGAACGACGTTTGCCATCTTTTGTAATCAATGTTTGGCTCATCCAACCTTGACGACCTTCATTTAATGTCAAGTTTCCATCTTTAGCAAAGTTTTCTTGTGTTTCGTCATCAAGTGTACGAGAATCTGTAACCTTATCACAGAAGTCTTTGAATTTAACCTCACTGAATTTATAATATTTACCATTTGCTTCAACATCGCAATCATTTTTAGATCCTTGAATACAAAATTCATCAGGACATTCCATTACAAGTTTACGACCTGCTTTGCCAATATCTGTATGTTCAACTGCAGAATTTTCTTCTCCTTTAGCAGCCTCTTTTCTTTCTGCTTTTGAAAAATGAACTCTTGTATTTTTAATATTTTGTTGAGTTTCTACAGCTTTTGTTTGACGTTTTGCCTCATCTTGAATAAATTCTTTTTTATCCTTAGCAACTTGTTTATCACTTCTTTTACCCAAGACATCAACAACTGCCATACGTTCTAGAATAACATTCGAATCAAAATTCGGGTCTTCTGTAATTCTTAAATATGCTGCTATTTTCTTTTTAGCGGCTCCAGTATCACCTTCAAATGTAGCTCGACCATCACCGGTTCCACGTTTATATGCTTCAAGTAAAGCATCCTCATCTTTTATAGCTTCATTTAACAAAGTGTTGAAAAATACTTTTTCTTCATCTGTAGCATATTCTCTAAGATATTTTTGAACAATTTCTTCTTTTGTTTTACATTCTTTTTCAATTTTGCCCATTTGCTTTGAAATTTTCTTTTCATATTTATTACGAGCAATAGACATATTCATTGTTGGTTGGTTTTCAGGATCATTTGCCCATTCTGTCAATGCTGCTTCATAATCCTTACGAGCTTGTTTTCTGCCGGCTCTATTGTGTTTCAAGTCATCCGCAACTTTTACGGGTTCTGATTCTTCTGTTGTAGTTGTTGTAACTTCTGTATTAATTTTTACTGATTTATTTTCTCTTGTTTCAACAGGTGCTTGTGTTTGAGTTGGAAATGCTACATCAACTGCTTTTTTACCTTCAGCACCATTGATAACATAGCCACCATCTTCATTTGGAGTAATTTTGCCATCTTCTGCTAATTTATCTGCAATAGCTTTACCACCCTCATCAGTTGATAAGTATGACAATCTGTTATTTTTAGCAAATTTTGTAATCGCAGTTTCATATTTGGCTTTATCATAGGTTACAACACCTTTTTCTTCATCAATTGCTAAACCTTCATCTTTAAAAGCTTTCACCAATTCTGCACGTTTATCTTCTGCTAAACCAGACTGTTTAACAAAATCATCAAGTTTGAAGGTAACTGTTTTTTCTTCTTTAACACCTTCTTTTGCTTTCGCAGCAGAATGTTCAACACCCAAACCTTTTGCAGGTGCTGCATTATCAGGAGCTTTTGCCTCTTTCACTCCTCCGGCTCCTTCAACATTAGCCGCACTAAATACACCACTAGCGGCAACGGTTCTAAAACTTGCATCAGCCGAACTATATGTACCATCTTGGTTAGCAATAATTGAACCGCTTTTAATATATTCTTCAAACTGAGCCGGATTTCGTTTTTTTAATCCATCAATAAATGCTGGTTGTAATTGGAATTGAACTTCATTTGCACACATAGTCATAATCCTTTCTTCTCAATTTTCTATACATCTCCACATGAAAATTGATTTGGTCTTGTTTATACTCTCTATGTCCATGTAAAAACATGTTTTTGGGGAAAATTGCGCCGTTTTCAGATTTTCTTATCACTTTTTTCTAAAACCATTGATTTTACTGGGTTATAGAGGGTTTTGCTACTTAATAATTCTTAATACTTTTATCTACTTTATATATATTTTATCTATATAAATTAGATATTTTTCTCGTTTTTCGCTTGCTTTATCGCACGAGTACACACTCCTTTTGTTTGAACTTCTACCACATGTCATATCGGCGTACTTTTTCTAAATCTTTAGGATTTAAAAGAAATATGTTACATTTATTTACAATTCATTTTTGTCGTCGGATAGGTAAATCGAACCGACAGAAATAACTACTTATTTATTTTATATCCCCTCCTCGAAATCAAAGATTTTATTGTACCTCTCACAAAACGTGACATTTAGTCACCTTTTGTTCGGCAGAGTCGCAA
>CALEJY010000153.1 GCA_937898445.1 uncultured Candidatus Melainabacteria bacterium
TGCTTGAGTTTTAGCATCTACAGTCTAACGCGCTATTCGTAAAAGTCAAGATTTTCTCCGAACATTCGTAATGTGTAAAATGGAAGATTTACGAACAGAATTTTGAGCAAAAATTTAATGTTCGTTTAAGTGTACTCTTACGAACACAAAATCAAACAACAAAAATCGTTAGTGAATTTTTTAATTAAAATATACAAACAAGATTTGAGGTACCAAATGAACGATAAAATTATTTCATTAGAGATTAAGCTAGAAGAAAAACGACATGAAATAGAACTACAAAAAATAGAATACTTCAAACTTGAAGAAGAAATTCAGACACAAAAAAGACTTGACGATTTATATAAACAGAAAAAAGCTATACTACTTGATACTTTTGTTTAACACGTTACTGTGCAAATATCATGAAATGGCACCAAGAGAGGTTTACTAGGGAGGCTCTCCTGTTTTTTTATTTAGTAATCTGCATTATAAAAACCTGGTGTTGTACTTCTAAAATTACTTTTCTTCAAGGTTGCATACCAATTTTCAATATCATTATATTCTGTTGTCCCTTTTGTTGCTTTGTTTAAAAACTTTTCATAAGCTTGTTTTATATCTTTTATTACCATATTGTGTTCATCTATAATATCTGCCCTTTGCATATCTGCCACATAAGTTTTGTAGTTTTCTTTTAAATTTTGGTTAAATGGGAAATCAGGATATTTAATTAGAAAATCGTCCATTGTCAAAATCCAATCAACTAAAATATCTGCACTAGCTGGATAACCATCACAATAATAGGTATACAATCCTCTTTTATGATTTTCTTTTTGTTTTAAACTTAAAAATGCTTTCCAAGGGGTACTCAAATTGTTGGAATAATTTTGGACTAAATAGTCGTAGTTTATTCCAGCCTGATAACCTCCTTCACAATCAAACAACAAATTAAATAACTTTGTTTCAGGATCTGTTATTTTAGCTTCTGCAGCCGTATTTTCATTTTTGGAATCTAAAAATTTAATTTGAACATCTGTATTGCTACATTCTCCAGTAAAATCACATTGCAATTTGCTTTCAAATTCTGTTTCTTTGCCAGAAAAAGTAATTAAGTTATTATAAAAAATACCGAAAACATCATCTATATTTTTATGAAACCTTTTGTATTCGGTCAATTTTAAATCTTGTTCATTTAACAAATTTAGTGCTTCACGAGTTGATAAGTCTGTAACTTGCTCATTCAAAATTGTTTTAAGGGAAGAATCATCCATTTTTAGTTTATAAAACAAAACAGTACCTGCACTAACTATTATTAAAAACACTAGCAAAATAATAAATACTACCGTTTTATTCTTCTTACTCGATTTGACTAGTTTTGCACCACAGTTAGTGCAAAATTTTTGATAATCTTGAATTTCATTTCCACAATTTGGACAGTTCATTCTATCTCCTTATATTATAGGTACAACATTAGTAGCAACGTTCTGAAATTTCTCATGTTTATTTCGTAATTGTAGTTCATAAGAGTTCGGATTGTTCCATATTCCTGTTTTTCATAGACTTTATGGTATGCTTCAACTTCTCTTAGCCATGCAAGTTCACTTTGTATTAATTGCTTGAAGTCTTCTTGTGGAATTCTTGCTCTTACAGCTTGATATGTTTCATTTAACAATTTATCAACTGCGTCATAATGCCTTTGAGCAAAATCGTTTACTTCTGAAGTTGTGTCTCCATCATTATTTGCATATTCTTGTTCAATGTTTAAATATTCCTGATAGTAAGGATTCTTGTGATCGATGTTATTTTTTACTCTATCAAATAAAGTATCCAGTTCCTCTTGGTCTTCTTCAAATTCATGAGCTTGCAGAACAAGTAACACGTCATTGCGTTTGATTAACGTAAAATACTCTGCCTGTAATTCATCAATCTTGACTAATACTTGACTCGGTGTTGATAAATCATAGTTTGCTTGTTTTTGTATGTTTCCTCCAAACAGATAAAACAATCCACTGCCAATAAATAAAACTAAAAATAATACTGAGAATATTCTCATAATTTTGTTAGAAGTTGTATTTCCCATTTCTTGTGTAAAATTATTAGTTGTTAAATCATTCCCACAACTACCACAGAAATTTTGATTATCTTCAATTTTGTGACCACATTTTGAACAATACATTTTATCAATCCTCATTTTTAATAATTTATAGCTTTTATCATACCGACAATGTCTTCTATTGTCTTATCTTCATCACAAATAGCAATTGTTATATCTTTAATACTAGAAAGCAACATATAATCTCTTCTCCATAGTTTATCTTTCAATGCATTGAGTTCTTCGCTCGTTGTTTGACTTCCAATAGTTTTATTGCCAGTTGCATACTCGCATAAACCTAAGAAAAATAAAGTTTTATGCATTTCAATCTCAGTTGCAGCATCTCTGCATTTACTTAAGTAAAATTCAAAACCTTCTAAAACTTCCTGTTTTGCTCTATATCTTAAACTTCCATCAGGAGCATACATTTTAGTTCTATACCAAAGATTGTATTTTTTATACCTTATTGCGATTTTAAGTGCATAGAGTTGAGATTTCGTTAGATTAGTAGTATTTGGCAGATTCCTAATATCTTCACAAGCCTTCACTCTATCAGCTACTGGCAGATCCGTATTTAAGGCTTTAATTAAAAGTTGAACATAATTTTCATTTTTATCAACAACTATTGGTGGTGTTAGCCTTGGTATTCCATTTTTAGGATTATAATTGCTTGGAGAGTAACCATAAGCCCCAGTGCCAGAACTTAATCTTCTATCATTAGAATTGGAATTGGTAGTTTCCATTGCATTTATAGGCTGCAATACAAACAAAAACATATATAAAATCAATATACACAACAATATTTTCTTCATACTTATACCTCTTAACTTAATTAAATTCCATCATATAAACCATTATGCAAATGCATTGAATATGGATTGAACCGTTTTATGGTGACTATTTCGTGAGCGGTTATGTCGACATCAGACATAAAAGACTCTTTACTTAATTCTTTTAAGTTTTTTGCATTTCCGGCAGCATATACGGGATGTTCATTTTCTACACTATTTTGTATGATTTGTTCATATCTATCGTTTGAAAATGTTTCTACAATTCCAACTTTTCCATTTTTACTTTGTAGTATTGCAACGATACCCCCTTTACTCATTGTAAAATATTCAATAGCATAATAAACACTATCATTGTGAATATTTACACTGTCAGCATCTATAAGAACTTGATTAATTCCTTCTTTACAGGCTTTTGTGTCAGAACCGGAATATTGAGGACCACAAACTTCAATCCAATTTGTTGAATAAAATGCTTGTGCTGCCTGAACAAATAAAAATACTAAAAATGTTACAATACAAAATCTTTTAAAATAAATCATTTTCCACGTCCTCATCATAAGTTTTTGTCTTTATTGGGTATTTATTCGTAACGGTTTTAGATTGTTGACGATCTACACATAAAGAAAACGGATGTTGCCCTGCATGCTTAGACCAAGCCGTGGCAGGTTCTTTTTCAATATGCACTTTTCTATATCTGTCAATAAGACCTAAGCCCGAACCATTACTATTAAAAACTCTTGCGTATATATTCTTTTCACTATATGGTAAATTTGAAATCACCACTAGACCTAAATTTTTACGTTCTTCTTCAGCATCTCGATTATTAAAATACTGATTGTTCCAGTAAGTTTCCCTAAAATATTCGATATAAGGTTTTTCAATTCTAGTAGCTCTACGGTAGTTACAATCTACGTACCAAAAAGAACCACTACAGCCGTCAGGATTTTTTATATTATCAAAACTCATATCATTATATAGATCTTGTGTTAATATTACTAACTCGTCAGGAGTTGGCATGTTTTTTACTCCTCCACACACATATGCTGTAGATGCAAATAAATCTTCAGATTCTTTACAGGAAGCAATTCCAAGTTTATTTTTATTTGCCTTACAATCTTCATAACTCATTCCTTTGACAAAAAATGGATGTCCAAAACAAATACCTTTGACTTTAAATAAGCATTTTCTTGGGTTGAAATCAACAGGGATAGCTTCTCCATCAATATTTGTAAAAGCCCAAGCATAAGCAATTTCTTTTACTGCGTTATCTTGTGCAATTAATTCTCTTTGTTTAAGCCAACGTTGTTTCTCCTGTTCTCTTAGCCGCTTGTCCTCAACTAAGAAATAAGGATAACTAGCTTTTACATTTGCTGTACTTAGAATTTCTTTTACCCTGACAAATTCTTTTGGGTTATTAACATTTTCTATTTTGTAATTAAATACCAAAGGTTGTCCTACAAAAATTTTAGCATCTTCATATACAATATCTAAGTTTTTATTTTCACTTTCAGAAACGATTTCTAAATTTCCTGTTACATCTTCATGCTCCTCAATATAATCAAGTTGCCACTGCTCAATAATTGTTCCATTATGTTGCATTGTTACTTTTGCTTGTTTATTTGGCTCATCATATTTAACCGTCATAATAACTTCGCTATTCGGATAAAAGCTTAAAGTTCTTTCTAATGGCGAAATATCTTGTTGATATTGTTTATATTTAATTCCAGCAAAAATAAAAATTAAAATTCCAATAATTGCACATATCACAACAATTACTTGTTTTAGAATTCTGTTATTGTTATCTTCGTGGAAAACACTAGGTTCATCAGCTTTGTTATCCGGATTAAAATCATCTGGAGTTAGTTTTCTTCCACAATTTTTACAGAAGTTTTGGTTGTCGTATATTTCATTTCCACAGTTTGGACAATTCATATTTCTTTCCTTTTCATTATTTTATTTGTGCAATTTGCATATCTACACCTGAGTTAAGAATATCTACCAGTTCATCGATTTCCTCGACATCAAAATTATCAGAAAGACCTGATATCTGAACTTTTCCATTTTTTATTGGCTCTCTTATAATTGGAGAAAGAATTAATTTATCCCCCCAGAATATTGCAAGTTGTTTATTTACAACTTCTTTAGTAAGGTTATAAAAAAGCTTTGCTCCTTCTCTTGTAAATGTTATTTCAATAACGTCATCAGAGTCTTTTATATGTTTTGCACTTTTTATAAATTTTTCATTTAGTCCAGTACTTATCCAATCAGTATCAGTCGTATTTGGCTTTTTAAATTGAAACTGTGGCTCCGATAAATATGCTACAATTTCTTTGGGTTCAAGCTTGTTATCATAGTTTAAAATAATTGCTTCATGCATAAATGTTTTAGTAATCACAACATCGGATGAAGTACCGTTATAATATTTAGATGCTAACTTTGTTTGTATGGCATCTTGTTTCCAGATTAGATTTTTGTTTAAACTTTTTACAATAATGACTTGTTCATTGTTGGAATGTGTGTTTAAAGCTTTTTGAATTGTAACAGTCTTGTTTATATATAAATAACTGAAAATTATTAGTAATATTACGACTGAAGATACAATACCAATCGTTAGAATCCTTTTCCAGTTATAAAATATATACCGTAGCCATCCTTCAACAAAATTCGGCGTAAGTCTATAACCACAATTCCGGCAAAATTTTTGATTGGATAGTATTTCATTCCCACAGTTTTTACAATACATGTATAATAATCCTTTCTTATTTTAATTTAAAAGCACAATTACTACAGAACTTAGATTTCAACGAGATTTTTGCATTACATTTGGGACATTTTCTCCTTTCAATGTTCAGAATGTAAATAATACATAATAAAACCAATACAACTAATATTTCATACAGTCCAATAATGAGATTGAAGTTCTGATAATAGTTAAAATGACTAGAAAGTCCGGGCAAGTAATGTATTGGAAATATCCCATCTAAAAAATTCCAATGAAAAACTGTTTTAGAATAATATTTTGCTAGGTTATATATTAAAATGACAAAAATAATACCATTCACAATACTTTTAATAGAAAAATTTTTAGCTTCTACTTTAAATAATAATTTTGGTAGTATGGGATTAAGTCTTAACCAAATAAGTGCAACAAAAGGCAATAGTACAAATTGATTAACTACATCTATACAGTTACAATAATCAGGTGGTGCAACCTTGGAAATTACGAAGTATTCAATATAACTAAATAATGCAGCAAACACAAATAGATTAAATACAGCCATTAACACTCTAAAGAACTTGTTATTAGTATATTTGTCAAGCATAGATAACAGTTTTTTGATTTTGTTTAAAGCTACATTATATTTATCAATTTGTGAAGTCCCACAATTTTCACAGAAATTTTGATTATCTTCAATTTTGTGACCACATTTTGAACAATACATTTCTTCCTACTTTCTTATCTGTAACTACCAGTTCTATTGCCATATTTGTCATAAGTTGTTGTAGTACCGTCTCTATCAGTTTTACGCGTACCGACTTTATTTCCATAATGGTCGTATTCAGTGGTTACACCATATTTATCAGTTTTAAAAGTTCCGAGTTTGTTGCCATATCTATCATATTGGGTTGTAACTCCATATGAATCTGTTTTGTAGGAACCTGTTCTGTTACCATATCTGTCATAAGTGGTTGTTGTTCCATAAGAATCCGTTTTGTAAGAACCAGCCCGATTTCCATATCTGTCATATTGTGTAGTTGTATTTCCGTTTGTGCTATATGTTCCTGTTCTATTGCCATATCTATCGTATGAAGTTACGGCTAAAGTTGGCAAAGAAAACATTGTTAAAAGTAATAAAATTAATAATTTTTTCATGTGTGAACCTCCTGTTACTTAAAAATAAATTCATAAATCGGTAATATTTCGGATTTATCTTTTTCTATGTTTTCATCTTCCAAAGTAGTATCTGGAGAAACTTCCTCATTAGTTTCTTCCAAAATTGGTTTTAGATATAAGGTTGTTTTACTGTTTACTACGAATTCAAAGCTGTTTATAAATTTAACATTAGGGTTATTTTCAAAGTTGTATTTAGCATAAGAATTTTGTGTATCATTATAGAGAAAGAACTTTTTAGGATATTTTTTTCCTTTGATAATTAACTGAACATTAGCGTTCTCTGTTTTTGCTAAACTTGATGTATAAAGAATAGTTTCATACTTATAAAGGTATGCTAATGTTACTTTATCAATTTCATGGAATTCAACATGATTACCATCTTTGTTAAAAGTCATTTCTTGAATTTTTAAATCTGCGTTGTCGTACAAGAAAATTCGATTGTTTTTCATACATAAATCTTTAAGATTATAAGCTTCCGGAATTGTTACAACTGAACTTTCTATGTAGGCATTATTAAAAATTTTGAATTCAGTATCACTTTCCGGTAATACGAAAAGATAGTTTCCTCTAATATATTCGTCTGAATATTTGTGCCAACAATTATTGTCTAAGTCATAAACAAATTTGGCATGTTCTCTTACAAAATTTTGGTTTGCTTTAAAAGTGGCAAGTTTACTTTTATGTTCATTAATAGCTGCATATTGATTTTTATAAGGGGAAACAAAAGAAT
>CALEJY010000154.1 GCA_937898445.1 uncultured Candidatus Melainabacteria bacterium
TGAAGAAATCAAACCTGAAGATGCAGGTGTTGAAGTTGTTGAAGAAAAAGCAGAAACAGTTGCAGAATAGGAATAAAAGGCACTAAGGCACTAGGGCACTAAGATACTAAGTTCTTTAAATAAATGAATTAGTAAAATATTTTTTGATTTAACTTTCTGAAATATCTTAGTGCCTTAGTATCTTAGTAACTTAGTGCCTTTTGTATAAATGTAAAAGGAGAAATATTAGATGAATATTACAGCTCAAATGGTAAAAGAACTTCGTGATAAAACTGGTGCCGGTATGATGGATGCTAAAAAAGCACTTGTTGAAACTGACGGTGATATGGAAAAAGCTATGGAAGTCCTTCGCCAAAAAGGTATGGCTTCTGCTGATAAAAAAATGGGAAGAATTGCAGCTGAAGGCGTTGTTACTTCTTCTATCCAAGACAATTGCGGTGCAATGGTTGAATTGAACTGTGAAACTGACTTCGTTGCTAAAAACGAAGAATTTAAAGAACTTGCTAACGGTCTAGCTGAACTTGTTGCAACTTCAAACCCAGCTGACGTTGATGCACTTCTTGCTTCAACTTGCCCTAAATGCGGAAAAGTTGTTTCTGAAGTTATTAAAGAAAAAATCGCTTCTATCGGCGAAAAAATTACTTTCAGAAGATTTGTTCGTTATGAAGGCAACACTGCTTCTTACATTCACAACGGTAAAATCGGTGTTCTAATCGAAACTGATAACAAAGATGCTGAATTGATGAACGATATCTGCTTGCATATCGCATCTTCTGCTCCAGAATTTATTACAAGAGCAGAAATTCCTCAATCTGTTATCGACCACGAAACAGAAGTTGAAATGGGTAAAGAAGATCTTCAAAAGAAACCTGAACAAATCAGAGCTAAAATCGTTGAAGGTCGTGTAAACAAACTTATGTCACACAGAGTTCTTCTTGAACAACCATTCATCAAAAATCCTGATGTAACTGTTGGACAATTGATTGAAGGTAAATTGACTATCAAAGCTTTCACTAGATATATGCTAGGTGAAGGTCTTGAAAAACGTCAAGAAAACTTCGCTGACGAAGTTATGAACCAAGTAAAAGGTTAATTTGCCCTCTGCGAAAACTTTTGATAAAAGCGCTATTTACAAATATTAATACTGTTTTAGTAGTTTTGTAAGTGGCGCTTTTGTATAGTCATGTGTAAAGCTTTTGCGTAGCCGCTCCACCCGCCTTGTGGGAACAATTTATAGTGAAGGCGCTATTTCTGAATATTGAAGTTATTTTTTCAATTTTGGAGATAGCGCTTTTGCATATTCATGTGTAAAGCTTTTTGCGTAGCCGCTCAACCTTACCCCGCCATCATTAATACAACTAATTTCAACACAAATTACTTATACAAATCCACAAACTCTAACTTATAATCAAGAATACCTGCAATAATCTCAGCTTCCTTCAAAGACAAACTTTCTCTATTTAATTTTCCCAACAAACTATTATAAGTATAACCCTCGCCGGTTTCCTCACTCAATCTTTCGGCAAGCTTTTTCAATGTAGTCGCACGAGATGCAGTCAACATCTTAATTTTAGTCTTTATATTCATAGTTAAAATTATATATTATATTGACTTTTTTGAAAAAATAGGTTAAACTAGTATTTGCATACGATTATTATTATTCGTATTTGAATACTCTTATTTGCATTTGAACAATCTCGGAGGATTTATGAAAAAAGGTTTCACATTAGCAGAAGTACTGATTACACTCGGCATAATTGGTGTAGTCGCAGCTCTAACAATGCCATCTCTAGTACAAAATTACAGAAAAAGAGAGGCAGCAACAAGAATTAAAAAATTCTATAGCATGATGTCCCAAGCCGTACTCCTTTCCACAAACGATAACGGAGACCCAACAGAATGGAATAAAGTAGCGGAAGATAGCTCCAGCGATAGCCAAAGCATAAACGCACAGAACGGTTACGATTTTTTCATGACATATCTTGCTCCATATATTAAATACGTTTCTATAGATAAGGCAATTAAATCAGATAATCCAGAAGATGCAAGAGATTATGAAGTCAGAATTATATTCAGCGATTCCTCTGTTGTTTATTTACACAACGGTGGGTGTTTAGATATGGTATTTGATTACAACGGAACCAAAGCTCCAAACACATCTGGCAAAGACAGATTTAGATTTATATTATGCACAAATGAAGGATTTATGAAGGATATACAAGGTACGACTTCAAAACCTTTCACTACATACAATGTAGGAAGAATAAATTCTCGAGATGAAGCTCTTAATTACTGCAAAAGTAGTAAAGAATATTGTTCAACATTATTACTATATGACAACTGGGAATTTTTAAAAGATTATCCTTACAAACTTTAACAACAAAAAGGCGATCAAAATGATCGCCTTTTTACTTCATATTTTTATTTTAAGAATTAATATTTCAAATCATTAACATTAACTTCTCTTGGAGTAGCTTCAATCATCAATCTTTTTGGAATATTGAAGTTGCTTCCGTTATCAAAAGAGTTTAGTTTAATTCCCGGAAAATCCTTCATTGTTTTGGGAATGCTTCCGTCATACAAAACCAAATCCTGTTGATTTACAACTGCAGAAATTCCATTTGAAGGAGTTCCCATATTTTGGTATTTAGCACCAATAGAATTGTCAGGAGCTTCGTCAGCAATCACAAAGTCCATCAAGAATTTTGCATCTTTGGCAATTGTTCCTTGTGGTGGTTGTTTACTTGCTGCATCAACCATTTCTACGAATTTTGCAGGATAGTTTCCACTAATTTCAAACACTTCATTATGGAAGTTTTGATATTTAATCGGCATAAACACAAATGAAGAATTTGAAACATTTTGAATTTGACCTAAAACATAAAAACCTTCATGTAACATAGTGTCTTTATTAAGCTGAACGTTTGCAAGCATTTTAATCAACAAAGTTTGAGAAGGATTTGAAACTGAGAAATCCTGTAGTGCTTGAACCGGTGCAGTTTTAGCCTCTGCAGGTGAAACTGCCAGACCTGTAAGTAATGCAATAATAAATAATATTTTTTTCATTCTTTTTATCTCCGAATTGCTATAACAGGATAATAACATAATTTCTAAAATCCGTCAATTCCCGTTATATAAGAGTTATATAACTTATTTTACATTGTTACCGGATGGCAACTCAGTATATTCATAATTTGGCAAATCTTCTTCCGGCACATCATCTTTTGTCTTAAAATTCAAAAAGAAAATCTGTCCTTTTTCTATAACAAGTTCCTCTCCTTTTTCAACATAAGAAAGCGGAGAATCTTGATAAACCTCGTTTACACTTGATTTAAAACGATTATCTTTTTCGTTTTTAATAGCACCTTCTACCGCACTATATCCAATAGACAGACCTTTCACAAAAAAGCTGCCAACGCCTAACGCTGCTGATTTTGCAAGTTCACCTTTATTAACTTTTGTCGTATATTTTGCAGGGCAATAATTTTTTATTAAAACAATTTTTCCGTCTTTGTCTTTGTAACTCGTAGGCACAAATGTAAATGTTGCATTCCTTTTCAACCTTTTTGGATCTGTAACATCTACAACCTTTCCATCAATAATATCTTCGGCTTTTATTGTTAAATTTTCATCCACAACAACATCTTCCAAAACTTTTACACTCATTTCTTTAGGCGGATTTTCTGTTGTAAAATCACTCATTGCTCAACCGCAATAGTTTTTGCCAAGACGGGTTGACCTAATAATGCCAATATTAAAAACAAAAAGCTGTAAAAATATTTCATAAAACCTACTTTCTATAATACAAAAAGATAAATTATTTTGAGCTATTTGTCAACATTGGTTTCAAATATTGACCGGTATAGGACTGTTTACATTTTGCGACTTCAAAAGGTGTTCCTTGTGCAATAATCTGTCCACCGCCAATACCACCTTCCGGTCCTAAATCAATAATATGATCAGCTATTTTTATAAAATCTAAATTGTGTTCAATTACAAGAACTGTATTTCCTTGATCTGCCAATTGCTGCAAGATTTTAATAAGTTTATCCAAATCATACCAATGCAACCCGACAGAAGGTTCATCCAACAAATAAAGAGTTTTGCCGGTAGAACGCTTATTCAATTCAGATGCAAGTTTGATACGTTGCGCTTCACCGCCGGATAAAGTTGTTGCACTTTGCCCAAGTTTCATATAATCAAGCCCGACATCATTCAAAGTTTGCAATCTTGATTTTATTGACGGAATACTATCGAAAAACTCTAACGCTTCTTTCACACTCATTTCAAGCACATCGGAAATCGTTTTACCCTTATATTTAACTTCCAATGTTTCTCTGTTATAACGTTTTCCCTTGCAAACATCGCATTTTACATAAACATCTGACAAGAAGTTCATCTCAATTTTTAAAACACCATCACCTTTGCAAGCCTCACAACGACCGCGTTAAAGCTAAATCGACCGGGTTTGTAACCTCTGAGTTTTGCCTCATTTGTCTTTGAGAACAAATCTCTAATATGCGTGAACAAATCCGTATATGTCGCAGGGTTTGAACGAGGAGTTCTGCCGATTGGAGATTGGTCAATCGCAATAATTTTATCTATGTTTTCAAAACCTTCAATTTCATCCACACCTTGCGGCTTTGGCTTATTTCCCCTCAATTTGTGCAACGCATATTCATATATCAAATCCTGCATTAGAGAAGATTTACCGGAACCTGAAACACCTGTTAAACAAACAATTTTACCTAACGGAATATCTACATCAATATTTTTCAAATTATTGATATGAGCATTTTTCACTCTCAAGAAATTTCCGTTTCCTTCTCGAGTTTTTTCGGGAACAGGAATAAATTTTTCACCGCTCAAATATTTTCCGGTAATAGATGTTTTAGCCGCAATTATATCATCAACCGTACCGCAAGCTATCACATTTCCACCATTTACACCTGCTTTTGGTCCAATATCAACAATATAATCCGCATTTCTAATAGTATCTTCGTCGTGTTCAACAACAATCAATGTATTGCCAAGATTTCGAAGTTTTATCAGAGTTTTTATCAATCTATCGTTATCTCTCTGGTGCAAACCAATAGATGGCTCATCTAAAACATACAAAACACCAGACAACCCACTACCGATTTGAGTTGCCAAACGTATTCTTTGCGCCTCTCCGCCAGATAAAGTTCCAGCACGGCGTGCCAAATCAAGATAACTCAAGCCAACATCTTTCAAAAACCTTAATCTTGCTCTGATTTCATCCAAAATTTGTTTTGCAATGTGCATCTGAAATTCATTCAATTCCAAATACAAATCAGAAATAAAATCTAATTCCTCATCAATCGGCATTAAAGTAAATTCGTAAATATTTTTATCTTTAATTTTTACCGCAAGCGGGAACGGCTTTAATCTCGCACCATGACAAGATGGGCAAGGAGTTGTCGTCATATATTTTTCAATTTCTTCTCGCCAATATTCGCCGTTAGACTCGTTATATCTTTTTTCCAAAAACGGAATTACACCGTCAAAATTGCGATATTTTGTTTCATAACGATGAGTTCCAAAACGCATAACAGTAAATTTAATAATATCATTACTTCCATAAAGAATGATTTGTTGTTCAGCTTCTGTCAAATCCTCAAAATGTTTGTCCATATCTATTCCATAATGATGGCAGACTGATTTTAAAACATCATTGTAATATTGAGTTGAAGTCTTTGACCACGGATAAATCGCACCGTCATTCAAGGATTTTTTTCTATCAGGAACTATCAAATTCGGATCGATTACAAAATCAGCACCCAAACCGGAACATCTTTCGCAAGCACCGTAAGGCGCATTGAACGAGAATATACGAGGAGCTAATTCCTCAAAACTCAAGTTACACTTTGGACATGCCAGTTTTTCGCTGTAAATAATTTCTTTGTTTGGAGTTTCTTTTCCCCCAACAACATCCACTATCGCAACACCATCAGCCTTTTTCAAAGCGATTTGAACACTGTCTGCAATACGAGATTGCGCAGATGTTTTAACCACAATTCTATCAACGACAACTGAAATATCGTGTTTTTTAGTTTTTGCAAGAGAAATTTCATCTTCATCAAGATTATAAATTTCACCATCAACTTTTACACGTACAAAACCTTCTTGTCTTAATTCCTCAAAAGTTGAAGAATATTCGCCCTTTTTGCCTCTCACAACAGGAGCTAAAATCTGAATTTTAGTACCTTCAGGGAGTTTCATAATGTTAGAAACAATTTCATCAACTGTTTGTGGTTTAATCTTTTCGCCACAATTTGGGCAATAAGGAGTTCCGACACGAGCGTACAAAAGCCTTAGATAGTCGTAAATTTCAGTAACTGTTCCGACAGTTGAACGAGGGTTGTTGCTTGTTGATTTTTGGTCAATAGAAATCGCAGGAGAAAGTCCATCAATATAGTCGACATTTGGTTTATCCATCTGACCTAAGAATTGACGTGCGTAGGTTGAAAGACTTTCAATATAACGTCTTTGACCTTCCGCAAAAATCGTATCAAAAGCAAGAGAAGATTTCCCTGATCCTGAAACACCTGTAAAAACAATCAACTCGTTTTTGGGTAATTGAAGTGAAACATCCTTTAAATTATGTTCTTTTGCGCCTTTTATAATAATCGTGTCTAGCATAACTATATTATTGCATGTAAAAAATGTTTTTCAAATTTACAAAATCTGATATTTATGGTATATTTACGAGTATTGAAAATTTAATATCGTTGTTTATACAAACAACTTATGTCGATGTGGTACTCTGCCGAGCTGTTTGCGAGCAGAGGGCGAACGAATAAAGCGAATAGCTTTATCGGCAGACCCGTTTAATGCGAGCAAACAAGGAGAAAGGTGACTAAATGTCACGTTTTGTGAGAGGGTGCGAAGCACTTCCACCACGAGCAGTCTTTCAACATTGGCAATATATACAAACAACTTGTGTCGATATGGTACTCTGCCGAGAAAAACAATCCAGTGAATTGTTTTTCGAGAGGGGGCGCAGCCCTCCACCACAAACGGTCAGTCAGCATCGGCAAATAGATATCAGCATTTCTGTCGATGTGGTGGAATGGTAGACACGCATGCTTGAGGTGCATGTGGCGAGAGCTGTGGGGGTTCAAGTCCCCCCGTCGACATTTGTGTTAAAGCTAAGAAATAGATTTTTCATCATGAAATTATCATCAACCACCCTTATGGAATAGATAATTGTTATAGAGATTTAAGAAAACTACTAAGTTATATTTCCAAAGACAGTTTATTATACCTTGATAAAGTTTGTAATTTTAATAAAGTTATAACAAAGCAAAACCCCCAGTAACTCAACTTAATGGAAGTCATCTGAGGTTGTACATATATACTATTTACGATAACTTAATTTTTGTCAAATGTTTAATTGGTTTATATTAATAATACAAAACGCAGAACCTTAACTTAATTGAAGATTAATATTATCCTCATATTATAG
>CALEJY010000155.1 GCA_937898445.1 uncultured Candidatus Melainabacteria bacterium
AAATTTTTCCCCTGTGGATTTATTAAATTTTTGTAATAATCGACAGAAATATCTTCCCTTTACAAGGGAGGTTAAAAATCTTATCCCCCTTGCAAAGGGGGAATTAAAGGGGGATTGAATTAAAATTTATTTTTCTTGTTGCAAAAATTAACTTATTTGCTATTCCTATTTTGTTTGATAAAATTATATTATGATTAGAATTTTACTTGTATCTGAAGATAATAATGAAATTAACCGTTTCAAAAACATTTTTACAAAAAGTTCTTATGACTTTGAAGTAATGTCGGATGAAACACTTATCTGCGATCTTATCAGCGTAGAAGCACCTGATATTATTATCATTGATACAAAATTTCCTCAAACAAAAGACTTAAACAAAGAAATCAAATCTATTTGCGAAAATACAATTGTAATTTTTGCACTCTCAACACCATCAGTTGAAAAAGATTTAATAAAGTTTGCAAACGCCTTTATTACAGAAGAAATGACAGAAGATTTAATTTTGTCAACTATTAATGTAAATTTGCGAATGAAAAACTCCTTAGAAATGCTTTCAAGCTCAAACAAAGATTTGGCAGACAGTTTATACCGTTTGAACGCCCTTTATACAACAAGTTCTCAATTTGCCGGAACTTTAGACAAATCAAAGTTAATAAATTATATGATTGAAGGAATGGACAAAGCTTTAAGTTTTTCATTAACTTGCACCCTATCCCTATGCACAGATGAAGAACCTGTCTTAATCCTTAATTCACTATACGAATTGTCTGATGAATTAATCACTGCAATAAAACTTAGAACAATTTTAAACTTTAATTCACTGTTTGAAGGAAAAACTCCACCTTGCGAACTTGATATTGATACATTGAAAGTTGAAAAACACATCAAATATCCTGCAAGCAGATTTACATTCACACTTTTCCAATACGACAATATGTTTGCACCGATAAGTTTGGGGGAAAACTTTTTCGGATGTATCGAAATTTTCAAAGAAACATCATTTACATCAGAAGATGCAACCTGTTTTCAAACAATTGCGCAACAAGTTTCACTTCCTTTAAAAAGTGCTACTCTTTATCAGGAAATAATTGAAACCAATGCGAAATTGGAAAGACTTGAACGTTTAAAATCCGAGTTTATCTCAATTGTTTCTCACGAATTAAGAACTCCTTTAACATCAATCAAAAATTCTCTTGATATATTGATGAGCGGAAGATGTGGAGAAATCACTCCTGCATCAGAAAAATTCTTGACAATGGCAATGCGAAATGTTCAAAGGCTTTCAGGAATTATCAATGACCTTCTTGATTTGTCAAAAATTGAGGCCGGTAAAATGGATTTCCATTTTGCACCAACAAATATCAATACAGTTATAAGCTATGTAAAATCTGCACTTTCAGAAGTTGCAAAAACAAAAGGATTAAATCTTGTAACCGAAGAATTCGAAAATATTCCTGACATCACTGCAGATTCAAGGAGATTGGAACAAGTTTTGACAAACCTTGTATCTAATGCAATAAAATTCACACCGGAAGGGAAAACAATTACAATTTCATCAAAGTTAGTAAACGCTAATGATATAAAAGTAAATGATTATTTTAAAGACAGTATCAAAAACTTGTCCGGTGAATATGTTGAAGTTTGCGTAAAAGATGAAGGAATTGGCATTGAATCTAAAAACTTGTTGCATGCTTTTGACAAATTTGCGCAAATAGAAAACTCACTATCACGAAAAGCAGGTGGCACAGGTTTGGGATTGCCTATCGCAAAACAACTACTTGATGCACACAAAGGCGTAATCTGGTGTGACAGTGAGATTAACAAAGGTTCTAAATTTTATTTTATCATTCCCGTTAGCAAAATTGCTACGCAAGTTTAATATTACCTGATTTTACGGCATTAATATCAACTTGTTGAGGAGCTTTTGCAAAATTTAGGTGAGTTGTCAAAAACTTTGTTATATCAAATGATTTGCCTTGTTTCTTTGCATCAATTGAAGCTTGTTTAAGTTGCGGAATATTTGCCTCAATTTGCGGAATTGGAGTTTCACTTCTAACAAAATCATCTATATAAAACGAATTTTCTCCGACAGTATCATCTGCCGCTTTTGATGCTTTTTGTAATAATTTAATTCTTTCAGGATCAACATCAGGAGAAATAAGAGCTTTTATACTATCCATAAAAGATTTCTCTTTTACATAATCCATTCTATAACCACCGCTCAATGTTGCTTCTGCAAGATCCTTAACTAGCGGTTTTGCAGCTTCAAAGTGTTTTCCTGCAGCATTACACCCCATCATGCCTGCATAATCAGCCAAGAAATATTTTGATGCAGTTGCATCGGTATTATTCAAAACTTCTTGAGTAAATTCAAGCATGTGCGGATTTTCCTTTGATGTTTTAGAAAAATTTTCCATTACATAACCAAGAACACTTTTTTTGCCGTTTTCTGCTTTTCGCAAATCAATATTTGTTGGTAGCATTTCCTTGCCATTTGCTAATTCACAAATATCTGAAACTAAGTTTAAAAATTTCGGTTTAACAGATTTTAATTCATTTTTAAACTTTGCAACCTCTTGATTTTTATTTGCAAAATACTCTATATTTTCTAGCAATTGTTCGGTTGTTCTTGTATCAGCAGGCTTTTTATCAACACCTAATGAATGCCACCCACTTTTTACCGGTCTTTCTGTAAATTTTGCGATATTATTTAATAAACTCATAATTTTCCCTTTCCTGATTTTGTACCGATTTAAAAGCTCGTGAAGATAAAAAGTTGCGCCTTTATCACGATTTATGATTAACATAATTTAACAATGTAGAAGAAGTTTTTTAATATGCTATAATACTTTTATAGAACAGACTAGGGGAAAGTATGAAAAAAATTCTTATTGTTGACGACGAACAGGATATTGTAGAAAGCTTAAAATTTGTACTTGAAGCAGCTTATTTCACCTGCTATTGCGCATATAACGGAGAAGACGGACTTAGACTAGCAAAAGAATTAGTGCCGGATTTAATCATTCTTGACGTTATGATGCCAAAAATTAACGGTTTTAAAATCAGCAGATTATTAAAATATGATGCAAAATACAAAAACATTCCTATTTTAATGGTTACTGCAAGAACTCAGGAAGAAGATAAATTAATCGGCGAGGAAACAGGTGCTGATGAATATATCACAAAACCTTTTGAACTTGACGAAGTAGTAAAAAAAGTTGAACAATATCTGAAATAATTAATCATGGAAACAACAGTTACAAACAAAACACTAGAAAAATTAAAATATGACCTTGTAAGAACAGGTCTTGTTGCGTATGAAACAATTGAGCAAGCAGAAGAAATTGCAAAAGCTCAAAACATCAACATCGGACAAGCTCTAATAAATTCAGGAACTTTAACAGAAGAAGCTATCCTAAAATTTTTAGAAGCAAAACTCCATATTCCATACGTAAATCTTGATGATTATACATTAGACACAAAATGTCTAAAATACATCAATTATCTTGATGCTAAAAAATATCGCATAATTCCGCTTTTCAAAATTGAGGACACTTTAACTGTTGCAATGGCAGATCCTTTGGATTTGTTCGCAATTGATAAAGTAATTGAAAGTGCAGAATGCTCAATTGAACCCGTTGTTTCTTCAGAAAAAAGTATTCTCAAAAAAATTGATGAATATTACAAAACAGATGAAACAGTCGGCGAAATCTATACAGAATTTGGCATTGAATACGATTGGAGAGATGAGCTTCATAGTGAAGATTTGTCAGACAGTCATATTCAAAAAATTATTCGAGCAATCCTTAAACAAGCAATTTTGGAAGGCGTTCACGAAGTAACTTTCCAAAGAGAAGATGAAGGATTTACCGTTAATTTCAAGAAAAATGGAGAAATTCAAAACAAAGGAAATATTCCACCTGTTTTGACCTCATCTTTCACTGCGAAATTAAAAACTTTGGCGCAATTAGATGCTTCCGTTTCTGAAGTTCCACAACTTGGCAAACTTAATTTTAAAGTTGATGAAATGGAAGTTACCGCAAGCATTTCAACATTCCCAACAATTATGGGAGAAAGAATTTTCTTAAAAATTTATAAGCCACCAAGAGCTTTGAATAAAATTATCAAATCAGAAACAAATCTTCAAGTAATAAAATCCGCTCTCAATAATCCGGGAATTATTATTGTTTGCGGTTCTCCGTTGAGTGGAAAAACTCACATTATTTATTCGCTTTTACTTGAAGCTGCAAATCAAAACAAAAACATTATGACACTTGAAAGTATCGCAAAATATACACTCAAAAATGTTCATCAGTGCGAATTGAATGAAAATGTCGGCTTTAATATGGATAAAGCATCAAGATTTATAGAGTTCCAATCTCCTGATATTGTGTATCTTGAAGGGATTAAATCTAAGGAATCTTTCGATTATTTTGCAAACCTTGTTTTTGATAACAAAACAATTATTATGGAATTTTTGGCAAACAATATGGAAGATTTGCGCTACAAATTATCATTCTCTGATTTTGAAACCCTAAAATCATTAATCAGTTGCATGATATTTATTCATTCACAAGACAGTATAGAAGTGTTTACAAAAGAAACTGTACAGAAGTATTTGGCGTAAAATATATTGTTATATCAACAATCAGCACACACCTTTAATCCTCACTCACAAGGGAGGAAAATAATTATCTTCCCTTGAGGGAAGGTTAGGATGGGTGCTTTCCCGTAAGGGGAATTACATAATATAAAAAACCAAATTAATCAGAAAATCCGCAATCAACATATAAATTGTTGACAAAATTGCAGCTTGAGTAGTTGAAGTGCCAACTTCTTTTGCACCGCCTTTTGTGCTATAACCTTGCGTTGCACAAACTAAAGATATCAAACCACCAAATATTGCAGCTTTTAACAAACTTATATAGATATCTCTTGTTGACATCCACAACCACGCAGAGTTCATATATCTTGCCGGATGTAAATCAATTGCCGCTTGAGAAACCAACATTCCTCCTGCAATTCCAACAAATTCCGCCAACAATACTACCATCGGAACAGTTAAAATTCCGGCTAAAATTCTAGGAGTGAAATAATATCCGACAGGATCAACTTTCAATGTTTTCATCGCATCAACCTGACTTGTTACCTGCATATTCGCAATTTCTGCAGATATTGCAGTACCGGCTCTAGCACCTATCGCAAGAGCAACAAAACCTGGAGCGATTTCTCTAATCATTACAACCGCAATAGTTCCGCCAATATAGGCTTCCGCCCCACTCATCAAGAATTGTTTTGATACCTGAATTGCAATAACTGCAGCAGCAATAAAGGCAATGATTAATGAAATTGGCAACGAATCATAACTAATAGCGGCAGCTTGCGCCAAAACCGCAGAAAATCGAACTTGAAACAAGTATTTTATACTCTTTATTAAGTTTTGCACACATAGTCCGAAAAATTCTAGCACAACCTTCTCCTTGCGCTAATTGTATCATGAAAAGATTATTCGGACAAAAAAATATATAAAATTAGCACCACTTTGCATCTCCCTTTGCAGAGGGAAAATTTAATATCATTCTTTCATCGCAAATTTCTTTTTTGCAGTCAAATTTGAATTATCCAAATTTGCAGTTTCAATAAATTTTTTTGCCTCATTCACAGGAATTGCAAAACCTATTCCAATATTTGAAATATTGTTATCAGGGTTATAAATTGATTGCGAAATTCCGATAACTTCGCCTTGTGAATTTAAAAGCGGTCCGCCGGAACATCCCGGATTTATTGCTGCATCAGTTTGTATTCTACCTTTTGCATAATCAATTCTTGAAACAATTCCTGAGGTCAATGTTCCTGAAAATCCAAACGGATTGCCGATTGCCAAAACTTTTTGTCCGACTTTTACATCGGAAGAATCTCCAAAAGAAATCGTTCTTAAACGAGATTTTGGCGAAATTTTAAGTAATGCCAAATCGTTATTTTTCCCCATTTTGGCAAGAACTGACGCTTTGTAAACCTTTCCATCAGAAGTTGTAACATCAATTTCTTTCGCCTCATCTATCACGTGAGAGCCTGTCAAAATCACACCATCAGAACGAATTACGCACCCTGTACCTGCTGAAAATCCGTCTGCCAAATTTGCCTCAATCGCAACAATTGCAGGGTTAATTCTCTCATACACACTAATATTTATCAATTCATCTGCTCCAAAATTTTGGGCTGAAACAGGCAAAATCGTTAACAAAAGAAACGTAAAATATATAACAAATTTCTTACACATATTCTCCCCTTTTACTAATATTATGCGAGATTTAGAAATTTATTCATCATCCTCAAAAAAATTTTTGGGGTTAGTTATTGTAATTATTACAATTTTAATGTATAATTCAGAAAAAACTTCACAATTTTATAAGAAAGGAAATTTTTAAATGAGCAGAATTGATTTATTTAGACAACATTTGACAGAAAAAAGAGCAGTAAAAGTTATTGCCGGTATCGACAATTTTGATATCGAAAACATTAAAAAAGTTGTATCTTCAGCTGAAAACGCAGGAGCTTCAGCAGTTGATATTTGTGCAAAACCTGAAATTATTTCTGAAATCAGAAATATGACAGATATGCCAATTTTCGTATCTTCAATCGTACCTTCTGAATTGGTTAAAGCAGTTGAATTGGGTGCTGACGCTATCGAATTAGGAAACTTTGACGTTCTTTACAAAAAAGGTATGTCATTCTCAGCTGATCAAGTTATGTCATTAGTTAAAGAAACTATGGATATGCTTGGTGATACAAGAACATTCTTCTGTGTAACAATTCCTGGAGAATTGTCAATCGCTGATCAAATCGATTTGGCTAGAAAATTAGAAACTATGGGTATTGACCTAATCCAAACAGAAGGTCATTTCTCAGCTGATCACATTTCTGAAGGTGCTAGAGGTTTGATGGAAAGAGCTGAATTGACTATTTCTAACACAATTGAACTTTCTAGAAACATCGACCTTCCAATTATGACAGCTACAGCTATCAACCCAACAACAGCTCCATTTGCATTCGCAGCAGGTGCATCAGCTATCGGTTGTGGTTCTTGCATCAACAAAATGGATTCAGATTTGTCAATGATGGCAACTGCAAGAAGTCTTGTTGAAATTGCTTCAAGAAATGCTTTGAAAGTTGTTGAATTAGTTTAATAACTGAAAAACAGATATAAAAAAGCTCCTTAATATGGGAGCTTTTTTGTTGCAAAAAATTTTTAATATGTCATTTGCCAATTGTCATTCAAGATTTTTCCGAAACAACCATGAAACGTAGTTCCATCGCCACTTGCACAATAGCTAGAAAAACTACTTTCTCGTTGAGCCGATGTCAAAGGTGCGCTTAAATTATCCCAAGTAGCTAAATCATCTATTATACCATTACTTGTATATAAAAATAAAGCGAAAGCATCTCTACCAAATATATTCGGACCTTTTTGTCCGTTTACATCTACCACAA